>JAZADD010000047.1:0-12138 GCA_036124005.1 Thermoplasmatota archaeon | reverse complement strand
CTACGAAGAATCGAACACGTTGACAGCTGCAACCAAAGATGTCACCTGCCGTACCTGTACCAGTCTTGATGATGCTCAGGGCGGTATTATGCTCAGTTCAAGTATCGATGTCGTCCTTGAGAATCACACAATCGTAACTCCTGCTGGTATCGGCCCCGCTTTACGTGTTGACAATAGCGCTCTCACTAGAACAGGTGTTGTGACAATTCGCGACATGGCCATCCATCAAGAAGAATCGTCTACACACGCTGTATCTATCGGTTCAAGCGATGCGCACATCAGCGGGCTGAATCTTCAAGGAAATCATAGTGGCATGTTCTGGACTGGAACTGGAAATTCAGGTCTTGCCTCTTCTCTTTCTACCTCTACTCTTGGTGGACCGAACTGCCTTAGTTTGACGGCGCATAGTGTCCTCTCAATCGATTCGAGCGATATCTCTGCATGTAGTGGGTCGATGACTATCCAGTCCAGTTTTGTCTCCTTTGATGGTATGCCGGACTCGAGCCATCTCTCACTGAATCAACCAGGAGTAAGCTCTACCAGCCATGTCGAGTGGATCTCGTCGGGTGCACCTCCTACTCTCAACTTAGGCGGAACGGCTCAGTTCGATCGAATGTGGCGAATTCACACGTGGGCAGTTAACCAGAACGGGTTTGGGCTACCACATGCAGAGGTAAATCTCTCCTTTGACCACACAGAATCCGATGTAACTGAGACATTACCATACGCTGGGAACAAGGTGCTTGGTCCCTTTGTAGGGATGAGAACGGATGCACTTGGGAGTACCTCAGTGAACGAGTTCTGGACAGGTTGTCTCTACGCTTCGATTCGTAACGATACCGGTCCGACAGTACTCGATGCCGATCTCAATGTAATCTGTGAAATCGTACTACCCGATCAAGCCCCACTAATCCTTTGGTCCACACCGGTAGACGAGGAGGTCTTTCCGTCCGGTGGAGAAGTAGTATTCAATGCCACAGAATCTTGGGATTTGGAATCACAAGCATTGACTTTCACTTGGACGAGTAATATCGATGGAGATCTTCACCTAGCTTGCTCTGCCTCGGGTGGTGACAATGGTTCACATCTTATTGTCAATAATCAGCTTCCTGCTTGCTTCTCAGATGGAACCCATGACGTCACCCTTGAGGTGTGCGATACTTCGTTTAATTGTGCAAATGAGACACGCCGTATCGAACTGACAAATCTTCCTCCTTCCATTTCTTTGACTCTTGATCCGCCAGCGGATGCTACGAACCGCATCTTGTTGGCGAGAACCGAAGTACTGCATCTCAATGCCTCTGCATCCATTGATCCCGAAGATATGCCATTCACGACAAGCCTCGATGTCTCCTACTCCAACTGGGCTGAAGATCCGGGAGATTGCACTGTGCCCTCATGCCCACTAGAGTACAACGTTTCTTTCGCGGATGCCCCATCAGATATCTTCGATCTTGTTTTCGTCATAGGTGATGGATTGAATCCATCCACAACATACTCTTGGACCGTCGAGATATACAATGAACTACCTCATCCAGATCTTCAAATCTCTCGTGATAGTGATTTATCTTCATCTCTTGTGACTCTTGATGCTCTAGGAACCTTCGATCCAGAAGGGGATTCAATCGTGTATCGATTCCATTCCTCCATTGATGGAGATCTCTCAACGTCGCGCTCAGCACATCTTCTCACCGGGAACCCTGCTCCTCCTGATGGTGTATGGATAGGCCATCTCTCTCCGGGTGTGCACACGATTACGCTCGGCGTGGGTGATTCTTATTCTGGACACGTAGGACAGGAGGCTTTGTTGAACGTTCTACTAACCGTTAACAACACCCCCTCGGTTGCAATCATCGATTCCCCATTGACTGGAATAGTAACGAATTCTGCGGAATTGATTCGCTTCAATGGTAGTGGTTCTGGTGATTGGGATCTAACTTGTCCAGAGGAATCGATTGCTGTCATTGTGTGCAACGGATACGGGGGCCAAAGTGGCGATTTAGTTAGTGTTCTATGGACCTCAAACTTACTTGCTGAACCCCTGGGTAGCGATTGGGTTATCGATGCGCGATTATCTGAAGGAATTCATGATGTTACATTGTCTGTTGATGATGGTTCAGGTTCCCCTGCAACAGCAATGGTTCGCATCGAAGTGAGTGCCAGTGCACCCATTTTGATTCTCGATTCACCCATTCCTGGAATCAGTGTATCTAGTGATGGACCCGTGCTTTTCGATTTCCGTAATTCATTCGATCCAGATGGTGATGCTTTCACTGTGACAATAACCAGTGATTTACACACAGATCCTATTCTTGAGAACGGCACAATCGATTATTGGTACAATGACTACCTCGTGTCTGGCGACCATATCTTGACTTTCACTTTGGAGGACGATACTGGTGCAATTCGTACCTACCAGCAATCCCTTCGAGTAGATCCATCGGCTCCAGTTGCAGTCATTGGAAATATCACCGAGGGGACATATGCTCCACCGGGTGCATCTCTTGAATTCATCGGCGCTGAATCATACGACTATGATGATGATATCATCCGTTACGAGTGGAGAATCGATGCTCCTATGGGAACTGTTGTTTCTACACAACCGAACCTAACGTATCAGCCGTTGCCAGGAATTCACCTCATTCATCTCACAGTAATCGATTCACTAGGAAGTGTCAGCACCGATATGGTCAACATTACTGCGGGGTCAAGTTCGCCGATGTTGAGTTCTCTTTCTCATGACCCGAAAATCATCCGTGCTGATGAACCTACGGACGTTATTATCACGGTCTTACTTGATGATCCCGATCGGACAACAGACCAAGTTCAAGCGAGAATTGCCAAGGACGGACTCGGTTCGACAATCCAACTCAATGACAATGGCACGGGAGTAGACGAGGTAGCAGGCGATGGTATCTGGTCTGGCTCAGTTCTATGGACGCCTAACGGTGGAGGATATGCACGTCTTGAGGCGTGGGCGACGGATGGAGACACAGTATCTCCTACAATTGCCATTACAATCAATGTAGAGGGGGCAGTCGATTCTGGTGGCCTTCTTGGGGAACTTAGCGGTGATTTAGCTACCGTTATTGTAGGCGTAATAATTGCGGTAATCCTTCTTGGTGGTTTGATTATGTTCAATCGTCGACGTTCGCTTGCCCGTGATCTTGAATTGATTGAATCTTGGAGGGGCACTCCTGCAGGTGCCAAGGCTGGTTGGGATGCCACAACCGAGGTCAGTGCAGCGGATGCAGAAATGTCTTCGATGACTGAGGATGTAGCAGATACATCCGATTCAGTAGAGGATGATGCCAGTAAGATGCGTGGCAGCGATCTCGACTGGGACAATGTTTGATCATGGTCCCCATTCGGTTTTCGTTCGATTTATTCCAAACCTCTTGGCGAAAAGGAATCGGAAATTAAGCCAACCATCTCCCCATGTGTTAATCTCTGCATCGCCGACACGAACACGGTATGGGACACTGACCTCGATTGCCTTCTTTTTACCGAAAACGCGTCGAGCATTGATTTTCATTTCTTCCGAAAGAGGCATTCCATCATGAGTGGGACGCATCTTCTCATTCTCCATGATACTCTTCCAGAATACCCACATCCCACTTTGTGAATCATGGATGCCATACCAGAATAGCATTCGAGCTGTGGTGGATAGGCCCCAGTTGCCAAATCCATGTAATCCTGACATAGCACCCTTTTCTGCACGACGTAGGCGATCGCATGTGATGAATTTGAGGTCTTCTTCAACGAGTTTTCGAACCAACCCTGGAACTTCTTCACCAGGGTAGGTGCAGTCAGCATCCATTGTGACAATTATATCGCCGGGCGCCATTGCGAAACCGGTTCTGTAGGCGCGACCGTAACCTTTGCGTGCCTCAAGATATACCGTAGCACCCTCGCTTTCAGCAAGCTCACGTGTTCTATCTGTAGAATTCCCATCAATTACAAGGAAATCCAGTTTTTCACACCAGCCGTCGTTGGGCACAGAACGAATTGTGTCAACAATGGCAGCTTCTTCGTTTCGGGTCGGAATTACGACCGTGACATGAACAGGTAGCGTTTCACCCATGAATTGCGGGTTCAGTATTTTGATTTGAATGCATTCCATTCCTAAATCACTTCAAAATCTGTGGACAATATTACACGCAACTGATTTACACGGGGACACTAGTGAACCCATGATGGAGCACCTCATCACGGACCATTCCGCCGCCGGCGGCTTGAGCAGGGGCCCTAATCATCGCTCCATTTTGCCACGGTTTCTAGCGTCTGCTTTGCTCTTCTGTATTCTGGTTTCTTTACTTCCGACCGCCATTGCCGATGATGATTGGACTACAGCAAACGTTCTCACTGATGGAAGTAGTTCATCGGATGCGGTAGATCATGACGGTGATTCAACCGACTGGTGGACGATTGATATTCTGAATGGTGACCGTCTAGAGATTGATGTAACATCGCCGACAGGAGATTATGGCTTCGATCTCTTCGGATGTTTCGGGACAGATCATTGGGAGGGTAAGGTGCAAATCTGGGATGCTCAAGATGTCAATGGCGTAATGGAACGTGATCAGAAGCACTTCGATCAGGACTTCTCAAGTAGTGGTTCTGCGAGTATCTCTGCTTTGGTGAATCCCTCCTCTTCTGATTGGGGATCTCACACAGGTCCCACAACCTGGTATATCATGGTGAAGTCTCTATCTACATGCGCTCGAGATGATTTTGATTACACAATCAGTCCCTCAATTGACACCACAAACCGAGATACTGATGAGGATGGTTTTGTTAACTCAGAGGATGATTGTGACGATGTCCAAGGAACATCAACAGAGGATCGCAAGGGGTGCCCCGATGGCGATTCTGATGGATGGTCCGATACAGGAGATCGTTTCCCAACCGATGGTACACAGTGGAGCGATGGAGATGGAGATGGGTATGGTGATAATCCAGCACCAGCAACCATGCCTGACCATTGCCCGCAGTACTTTGGTAATTCAGATCAGGATCGATATGGATGCCGTGATTCCGATGCCGACGGTTGGTCTGACCCTGACCCAACCGCAATTTTCTCGACCGAATCATGGAATGTTTCTGACGGAGCAGACGCGTTTGAGTTTGACCCAACTCAATGGTCAGACTATGACCTCGATGGTTATGGTGACAATTGGGATAATTTTGACTGGAATGCTAGTAGGGCTGAGGCTGGCGTTGGTGTATTCTACGAAGGTGCCACTGAGCCTGATGCTTGCCCGCTGAGGTGGGGTAGTTCAATGGAAGACCGTCTCGGCTGTCCTGACTCGGATGGTGATGGCTATTCTGATACAGATGCTTCTTGGGGAACTGAGAACGGCTCTGATGCTTTCCCGAATGACATCACTCAGTGGGCAGATCGTGATTTGGATGGTTACGGTGACAATCCCGAGGGTAATTCTCCAGATGCCTTCCCAGACAATCCATCTCAATGGGATGATAGTGATGGTGACGGCTGGGGCGATAACCAAGGCCCTGGAGCAACTCAGGTAGATTATTTCCCTTCAGAACCCAGCCAGTGGGCGGACATGGATTCAGACGGATATGGTGACAATTCCAGTGGTATTAATCCGGATGCGTGTAAAGATCGTCCAGGCACCTCTACCATGGACCGTTATGGTTGTCCAGATGCTGATGGAGATGGATACAGTAACCCTGATGCAGATTGGCCCGCTCATCCAAGTGGATTCGCAGATGCTTTCAACGATCAAGCCAGCCAATGGGCCGATACTGATGGAGATGGATATGGTGACAACCAATCAGAATCTGCTTGGAGACCTGATGCTTGCAAAGTGACTGTAGGAACGTCGACCATTGACCGATGGGGATGCCCAGATTCGGACGGCGATGGAGCGAGTGACCCTCAGGTCGATTCTGGCTGGCTCTCCCATCCGGCCGGTCTTGCTGACGCCTTCCCTGACGATCATACCCAGTGGCGAGATCTTGACGGTGACGGGTATGGTGACGAGCCAATTGGAACGAATCCAGATCGCTGTAGAGAGACGCCGGGTACAAGTCAAGATGATCGGTATGGTTGTCCTGACACGGACGGTGACGGCTGGAGTGATTTGGGAGATCGTTTCCCAAATGATGTGACGCAGTGGGCGGATTCAGATGGTGATGGTTATGGCGACAATCCTGACGGCAACATGCCGGATTCTTGTCCCAATGCTGCTCTATCTGAAGGTATTAGTTTGCTTGATCGCCTTGGGTGTCCAGATACAGATGGTGATGGGTACAGCGACCCAGACGATCAATGGGGTGCAAGCCCGAATGGAACTGCGGATGCCTTCCCTAGAATCCGTGTTCAATGGGCCGATGCGGATGGCGATGGATTTGGGGACAACGCAATTGGTTCCCTCCGTGATGATTGCCCGAACACAACGGGTTCTTCCACCATCGATTTACAGGGTTGTCCAGATCGTGATGGTGACGGGTACTCTGATGAGTTTGGATTTACAAATGCCCAGTTTATGCTGATGGCATCCAATCCAACGGCTTCTTTGTTCACCTATCTTATTCCTTTCACGATGTTCGCTCTGACATTGTTTGGGATGATGCTCAGTCGTCGGAGAGGTGTTGCCTGATGCGTCGTGTTCTTGTTGCTCTAGTCCTATCAGTCCTTTTGCTACCGCTTTCGGCTAGTACTGCAGTGGCGGATTCTAGTGTTATGCTTAGTGAGAGCCGTGTAGATCCTATGGATCTTGACAATAATGGAGAAATCGACATGCTGCGTGTAATTTACGCAGTCAATGCATCCTCGTCATCGAATGCGGGCATTCAGGTTGTTGCAGAAACTGGACGTCTAGTCTTACCATTTTGGAACAATCTAACACTCGCCGCTGGAGAGACGCAGTTTGGGTCAATCGATATTCAAGCTTGGGAGATGGCGAGTTATACACTACATCTTCGAGTTTGGGACCATGATATGGAGGTCATTGTTTACGAAGAACTTCTCGGGACTTACGACCTTACAGCTGCTCTTGATCCTCCAGTTTTAGACCTCGAATTCCAAGGACGAGCCGAGGTATATACTGGTGAAGCATGCTCTATCGTGAGAACATTCTCTGATGAGGTTGGAGAGCACTACGATGAGAGAGGTGTTGTCTCATTGACTGGTGTTCCATGGCAGGTATTGAATGAAACTGCTCCAATTGATTGCAGTGGATGGCCAGCAGGGCAGTATACCGTATCCATGCAATATACAAACGGTCTTGGTTTCGGAGCCTCGACATCTCTCGATGTAACTATTCTGAATCATCCAGCGCCGGCCTTTGAGCTCATTGTGACCGGCGATAATCAACGAATGGGAACTGGCTGTGCTGTGGAGGCTGTGATTGATGAGAATTCCACATCGATGCTCACTTACAGTTGGACGACAGTTGATCCCAGGGGTCAGCAGACCGAGGCTTCGGATATCAATGACATCGATTGCGGTCTTTGGGTACCAGGTGTGCATAAGATTCGTGTGACTGCGACGAATGCTCAGATGCAGACGACTACTATGGGTGTCAATTTAGTTCGCCTCCCTCCAATTGATTCTACAGATCCTACACTTGGTAATATCACGGATGATGGGACCTGGCCGGATGCTTCTAGCGGCGATGATTACGTGCCAGTTCCATTGTTCATGAATGTGCAAGCCTCGGCAGGAGCTATCGCAGGAGGTGGCGTTCTCATCGGGATCCTGCTCGGTGTATTCGTTGGCCTTCTGATGCGTCGAGGCCCTCGTGACTCAATGAGTTCTCTTGAGGATGGTATCCTTGCACCTCCTCCAGAGGTCGATTCACCGGATGAATCTACAGATGAGTTACCAACTTACACTGATCCACAAGGCATCACTTGGCGCCAGCATCCAGATGGTCGGATGGATTGGTGGGATGGAACTCAGGCGGCTTGGGTTCCGTTTGAAGGCTGATTATTCGCGATGAAAACTAGGGTGTTCGACTGACTCTTAATCGTGAAACGCGCCTCTTTTGTGAGGTTAGATACTCCCCGGGAACCTGGTTCTAGAATCCCATTAATTTCCCATTCTAATCCAGATGTCTGAATTTCTGTGGGATTGTTTGTGAAGATGGAGACCTCTGTTCCAGTAGGTGCAAATACATCGAGTGGATTTTGTGGATTAACACGGAAAGCCAGCATATCAGAATGTATCATCTGAATCTGAAGTGCGGGATCAGCCGCCATAACTGCGGCAATGTTTGCGATTTCCATATCTGGGCGCCCACCACGCATACCGATGATTTTGATATCAGTCCAGCTACGTTTGAGGCAGAAATCCAATGCTTTCTCAAGGTCATTTTTCTCTTGTGAAGCAAGTTCGATGAACTCCGCATTCGGATGCCGCTCTCGATTTACTGAATCAAGGTCGCCCACTATCAGCTTGCATTCTATGCCGTAATCAAGAGCATTGTCAGCTCCTGAATCTACTCCTATTGAGAGCGTATGTGAAGGGACATGACTCTCATCCCATCCTCCTCCAGGCAAACAGAGGAGCA
Source organism: Thermoplasmatota archaeon (assembly GCA_036124005.1). Lineage (GTDB taxonomy): Archaea > Thermoplasmatota > Poseidoniia > Poseidoniales > Thalassarchaeaceae > MGIIb-N2. The sequence continues at coordinate 3,595 of JAZADD010000047.1, read as the reverse complement.
CAGTCATGTACCGAACCAGAGGTCATCCTCCTTGATGTATGCGATGAAGGGGCGTCAAGGCTGAACCCTTTAGGACATGGATGGGAGTAGGCACGTTGTGGCCGCACGGCCACACGGAGGTGAAAGTTGTGAAAGAGCGCATCCTCGTTCTTCTGATGCTCCTTTCTGTCCTTTCTCCTCTCGCTCAGCCAACTACTGCTCTAGAGGAGGAGTCATCGCATAGTGCAACAATCCAAGCCCCACTGCCAACGAATGAGTGGGGCGAGGAGTTAGCAGGTGAGGATATCACTCATCTTGGAGTTGATTGGACAGTTCAATCGACACGTTCTCTCAGAGAGTTCGATGTTCTCCATTTGCTCGATAGGGGGGATACAACCCATTCGGATGATTATTCAGACCTTGACATGGTTCTCGATCGCTTTGGTGGCGTTCATGCATGTGTACACAACGGAACTGCGGGTTCGTTGGAGTACTTCCATCTGAATTCAACGGGTATTGTGGTTCGAACTATCGTTGATGATCATGCGACGAATGTCGTAGGAAAATCCTGTGACATCGAGTTAGATGCTAGAGAGCGTGCTAGAATTGCTTACCTAGATGTCACGACTAATGAGTTGAAGTTTGCAATAGATACGCCACATCACTATGTGGATTTTCAGGACTGGCATGTGAGGACGGTAACAGATTTTGGAACTGTTAGTGCCCCAATCGACCTTGTTATTCTCTCAGGTGATGAGGATATTACTGGGGGTGCTGGCACGGATTTTGTTCTGTGGATAGAATCCGGTACAAATCATCTGCATGCGTCCTACTATACCTCGACTTATTGGGAGCATGAGTCCGTAATCGAATCTGCTATCGAGGGTTTTTCCGCACGTCAAGAAGGAAAATCTGTCCGTATATTGCATGAAGCCTCAGGATTGATTCGCGCTGCAGAATGGCCTTCGATGAATATGACGAACATCGATGCAGGTGCCTACATAGGGGCGCCTTTAGATGACGGTGGTCAAGGCGACGATATCCAAACTGTGTATGCTGGGGAGAATGAGACGTTAATCCAGTTCGCTCGAAGTTTGAGTGGTCGACGTGAGGGCCGAATCACAATCGACCCTGTTGATACTATTACGGATCCAGACGGAACTGATACGGCTCCAGACTTGATTTCTGGTGATTTCAATTGTGACGGAGTTACCGATATTGTAGTACTCACGGAAGATCAAATCAGGATACATCATGGACGAATGAGTGGTTTGAATTCGTTACCCGATTCCACGATTACCCTAACACTAGGCGATCACTATGCTGATGTTGCTGACATTAACACTGATGGTTGCGATGATTTGTTACTCGGAAATCCAGGAGAGGATAGTGCCGAGATTCATATTGGAACTATTAGTGGCTTGCAGCTATTTTGGAATCATACTGGAAATCAGGACTCTGGTTTTGGAGCGAAGATAGTCCCAATTGGTGATGTGCAGAATGATGGGCATGAGGATTGGGCAGTCCTTGCAAGTCAAGAATCTGGTTCAGGTTCATCCATTGGTCGTATCTACATCTATCATGGAGATTCCTTGCCTCCAACTTCATCTGCACTTACTTTGGCTGGCAGTGGGACGAATTTACAATATGGTTGGGCAATTGAACCCCTTGGCGACATTGACGGCGATGGTTTCGATGACATTGCAATATCCTCGGCTGGAGGTCTAACTGACCTCACTGGATACGGCCGTGTTGATTTGCATACTGGTGGTGCGACTGGGCATTCGACTTCACCCGATTCTACTTGGACAAGAACTCTCCAAGGTACTTTCCTAGGGTATTCTGTGGAAGTCATAGGTGATGTCAACGGGGATGGTTTCAATGATCTTGGTATCGGCGAGCCTTATGTTGACTCAGCAGGCCCTAGTTCGGTAGGGGCATTACATGTCTTGTTTGGCAGTACATCCGGTTTCGGTAGCACCTACAATCAGACGATTTCTGGTCCATCATCTGGCTCTCGTTTAGGTGTTCAAATGTCTGCAGCGGGAGATGTGGACCGCGATGGTTACGATGACGTTTGGGCAATTCGTCCAGGTGTTGGTAACGGAGGGGACCTCGCTCTTTTGTGGGGCTCTTCAACAGGACTTCTCTCTACTCCTCGCCTCTATGAAATGGGCGATCTTTCAGATGTCGTTCGTGTATCTGATTTGGATGATGATGCCCAAGAGGAATGGGTCTTCGTGGGAGATGGTGATCTTCCTATCCATGAACATCTCGATCTTGAGATAGCGAGTATCACTGGCCCCTTTGGTCAATCTCAAACGTTCACTTCACTTGATTTGGTGATTGATGGAAGTGAACGTTCAGTGATTGGTGTCCATACTGATTCTGGTTTCGTAATCTTAGATCGTCCCGATGAGTTATTCACTTCCACTGGCCAATGGTCTCAACGCATCATATCTGATTCCGAGGATGCGGCGATTGACGTTACTGAATCAGGTCGTATTGTAGTTGTGTATGAGTGTAATCAGGGGACACTTTGTTTGGGTCGTGATATGGGGCATATTGCATCCGTAGCGACGATTGAATCGACCGGCGATGCCGGTTCATCGCCCCAGGCTATCATTGGTGAAAATGGTGAATTGAGGAGTAGTTACATGCTAGGGTCTTCGGTTATTCGATTCGCAAACGGCACCAATTCAGGGTTCCAATTTTCTTCAGGACCATCTCTTGGTTCATTGAATGGGACTCCGATTGTCGACCTTGAGCGTAATCTCATGTTTTGGCGTGATGATACTACTCTGATGGTGGCTCAATGGAATTCTAGTGGGTGGGAGTCAACAACTCTCAGCCCTGTAGGGGAAGCGAACTTCTCCCACTTCGATGTAGCGGGGATTTCCTCGTCAAATGAAACCCTCGTAACTTACGTTGCATCAGATGGACTCCGAACATTGAGATTTAACGCCGATAACTGGACGATATCGAATGAGACAGTCCACAATATCTCAGAAATGGATGATTACCTACACTTGCGTGCCTTCTGGACGGATTCTAGTGAGTCTCTGCTTGCTGTGAATGCTAGTGGTTTCGGGATGCTAATCGATTTCTCAAACAACTCGACGGTATTCGAGGAACGATTCAACTGGACATATACGGGGTCTAGCCATAATGGATCCTCGATTACTTTGGATGGAACTAACTTGTCCTCACAGTATTTCCATATGAGTTACGGTGACCCAATGATTAGCTCCCTGCTTTGTCCCGTTTCTCTGACAAGTATGTCGGATTGTTCAATTTCTTCTCTGTCATCCTATGTTGAATCAGTAGCGTTGCAAGGTACTTCTTCTGTGGCGGAGTTCGGAATTCGTTCAGACGGATCTCTTGAGACTCCATATGGGCTTCTAAGTGGATTAAATCTCGATGCATCCGCTGGACTTTCTGTGGTAGAACGCACTGGTGATCGTTCAGGGATAGTGTTGTTTGGAAAGAATACTGGGGCAATGGACTCAATAGCTATCCATTTGGATATCGATACAGATCGCGATTTCATTCCAGATATCATTGATGATTTGCCCGCACAAGGTGGACAATGGTCCGATTACGACGGAGATGGTTT
>JAZADD010000046.1:0-5243 GCA_036124005.1 Thermoplasmatota archaeon | reverse complement strand
GACATAATGGACTCGAGGCCAAAATCACGAATCAGTTCCAACGAATCGTTCATTATGTGATTCAGCCCATTCAGCATTATGCAGCCCGGCCCGGAAGAGGACCCATTCAACAGCGCAGCGGAAGATTTCCAGAATGCCATCGACTCATTCCAAACAAATCTTGATGCTGACAAGGCTCGCGCAGAACCAGCTCCTGTAATGAGTCAACCTGTGCAAGCAGCTACCCCTGATCCTATACCTCAAACTCCAGGTCCAACGCCCACCACCTTCACTGGAATGCCTTCACAACCAGTTCCAGGAAGTGTTCCAGGTACTGCCATTCCAGGAACAGGTGTACCCGGTGCGATGGCTCCTGTTTCGAATCCGGTGATGGTTGCGGGATATCAACAACCTGTCATGGGCGTCCCAATGGGAATGCAAGGAGTAGGCGGAATGATGGTACCTCCCACCACAAACGCAGTGATGGCTCTGGTGCTAGGTATTCTCGGATGGGTTGGTTGTGGAATCTGTACATCATTACCCGGATTCTTCATCGCCCAATCCGCTCTAGCTACAGCCAGAGCCTACCCCGGTCATCCGGATACAGGAATGGCGCAAGCGGCAAAGTGGATATCTCTGATTAACCTCATAATTTTTGTAATCGTTATCATAGGATATATCCTGATTTTCGTTCTTGCGATTGGTGCTAGCGGACTTGATTTGGGGATGTATCAGTGTGACAATGGCAACGCGATTCCGGAAAGTTGGGTAAATGACGGAATGGATGACTGCGGCGACGGCTCTGACGAGTTCTGATCCCCGGGAATGATGGCCATGGTTGGCGAGCCATGGATGAATGCTCGATATTCAAGGCATAGGTCACTCCCCGACTTTGGAGAAATAGGGCAGAAGGCACTTGTCGAAAGTACAGTAATTTGTATTGGAGCAGGAGGGCTTGGTTCTCCCGCTCTATTGTATCTTGCAGCAGCAGGAATAGGTAGAATCCTCATTATAGACGACGACGTCGTAGATGAGACCAATTTACAACGCCAAGTAATTCATTCAAATGCAGAAATTGGTGAACCAAAGGTCGATTCGGCAGCCAAGCGAATTCGGATGCTTAATCCCCTAGTGGAATGTGAGGTTCATCAAGCGCGATTTACGACAGAAAATGCTCTTGATCTTCTGAAAAATGTCGACGTACTCATCGATGGGACTGACAACCTACCTACGCGCTACCTAATTGACGATGCATGTGCCATCGCGAATATTCCATGGGTGCATGCAAGCCTATTCCGCTATGAAGGACAAATCACTGTTTTCAACTACGAGGGCGGACCCCGGTATCGCGACTTACATCCAGATCCTCCTCCATCCGGAACAGTACTCAATTGTGAAGAAGCAGGTGTGATCGGAGCCCTTCCAGGTATACTTGGTTCAATTCAGGCAATGGAGACAATCAAAATCCTCAGTGGAATTGGTGACCCGCTCTCTGGCCGTCTCATGTTGATTGATACAAGAACAATGGAAACACGACATTTGACCTATGAACGCTCAACTACTCGTGAAGAAGTGAAAGAATTGAGTCGACACAACGATTATGCAGAATCGAGATGCGCGACAGATGGAGGGATGCCGATGAACGCGATGACTGCGACTGAACTTCATAATCAGATGCAACAGGAAAACCCCCCGTTCGTGTTGGACGTGCGCAGGGCAGAAGAGGAAGATATCTGTTCAATCCCAGGTACCGATCTTCGAGTCAGGCATACGGATATCCTAATGCACATCGATAAAATTCCCTCCGATCGTGTTGTTGTCGTCTACTGCCGTAGTGGAATACGTAGCATGACAGCCATCCATGCACTCGCTGCTAGCGGTAGAGATCCGACACGTATGTACAACCTAACTGGGGGCATCCACGCATGGTCGGCAGAAATTGACCCCACGATACCAAGATACTGAGCAATTCCATTCAAGAGACCGCTTAGGAATGCAAGATTCAAGTTAGACGAGATGGACATCGGCTCATGCCATCCGTCCTAATCGCGGACGAACAGGATGGTCGGAGAAGTCTGTTGGCCTCCAGTATTGAGCGAAATGGGTTCAATGTTACACGAATTAGTACCCTCCGCCAATGTGAAGGTACAGCACTCGCTACAATGCCGGATGTAGTCCTAATGGATGCAATTTGGACGACTGGGGATGCCCTTGGGTCATGCTCAAGAATGACATCTGATCCAGAGTTTGCCCTAAAGTCGAGAATCGTCCTCCTCTCAAGTCAAAGCGATGAAGATCACCTCATCGCAGCGACTCAAGCTGGGATATCCGAAGTTATCCAAAAACCAGTGGACATGAATCTCCTCGTTACCCAACTCAACAAACATGCGACGAAGGCCTTCGTACCACCTCCCGCACAAATCAAATCGAAGGGAAAGAGTACTGGCGTTTTCGAAGTCAATGTCACTGCAGACGAACCAGGGTGGGCATTACCTATACTCAAAGAAGTTCTAGACGATGCAACGATAGACGAGGAATTTGTTCTCAAAATCCTAGATGATCTCGACTTGGATGGAGAAGATGTAGAACCGGACCGCGTCCGTGAAATCCTCCGTGCCGCCTTTGACCGACTTATCGTTGGTGCTGATGAGGAGGTGTCCAAAACCGAGGAAGAAGACGCTGAGGTCAGAAGTGCCCGAGTCAGTAGCAAAATGATTGAAGCAATGGAGAAACGTGCAAAAGAACTTGAAGAAGAAATTGCGATTTCGCTTGAACGTCTAATGATTATGCCAGATGAAGTGGCCATTATTACAGATGAAACAGAATATGAGAAGGTCGATCCAAATGCGCTCAATATGACGAGGTTGAGTCTAGAAATGCTCGAAGATCTTCTGTTTGAACTTGGACTACCTGGTCGGATTGAGGATACTACGCTACTGACTCAGGTTCAAGAAGCGGCACAAATGGCCTCTGATGCCCTAGATGCCCTCGGACGCAAGAAGGATTGAGGCCGAATCGTTTGAATGGCGGCTTTCTCTGGTCTGTTTGAGGCATCGGAATGCAAGGCGACCTAAATCCGGTTCCTGGCGCAGAGTGGCGTCCACGTCGACACCTGGATTTCTCTCGTTCAATCTCCTCTCAAAATGTCCGAGACGACCTACTTCGTTTCATCGCAGAAAGGCACGACGGGCATCTCCGTTTAGTCGCCCATCTCTGGGATGTTTCATACCCCGACCCGGTACATTGGGATGGAGCCGCATTCCACAGTACCATGGAGGAATTTACCGATACTCTGGAGGCAAATCTCGATACCCGTCGCTCTGAACCCCAACTCACATCGGTCCTTGATCGAGAAGTCATTCCTCGCCGACTAGGACACCTCCACCTCAGCAGACGCCTCCAACGATTCATGATTGATGTTCGACTTCACCTTCGACGTATCGCGTATACTGCGTCCATCGATGCTGACCTACGTATGGATTGGCAACGCTGGATGCACCGGACTCGGCTCCTCGATGAGGAACTCAAGGACCTCTTCACTAATGGTATCGAAACCCCCGATGGAGGTCGATTTGGGGGCAAGGGTTTCCGCTCTACTTGGCAGGAAGCAGTAGTGGCATGTGCATCTGCTCTTAGGAGAGCCATTGACCTACCTCCAGAAGAACGTAATCGAGCAGATGTTATCGCGCCGATGATTCGTGATGTTGGACTAGCTCTATCCATGGGGCAAACACCACTCGAAATATTCGCCGCACAGATGGGGAAATCCGGGTCCTACATGGATGGCGGTCACCCTGGTGCAGGAGGAAGAGACCTCCATATCGGGGAGTGGAACAAACGAGTGCTACCTCCCACCGCTCCACTTCCTATTGCCTCAGCGACCTTAACTGGCGTCGCACTTGCAGCGGCTCGTCTCGATACACGACGGTTTCATCTGGCTCCAGTAGGCGAAGGATGTAGCAGTTCGGGTGAATTCTGGGAAGCAATGAATTTTGCAGGTGCTCGCAGCCTACCAATTGGATTCATGATTCAGAATAACCAGATTGCGCTTGATACCTTTGTTACTGGACAATCAGGAGTTGAGACATTTGGCGACAAAGCAGCCGCAATGGGTTTCCCAGGTTGGACCATTGATGGATCTGAACCTGCTAATTTCTACGCCTCTACTGCTGTAGCACGTGAATTTGCCCTTGCTGGACACGGGCCTACACTGATTCACGTGGAGACAATGCGTGGATGTGGCCATGCACATCACCATGATGACCTCTATCTTGGAGCACCATCTGGCAACCCTCCTGGATATGCAGACAAGAATCTAATCGCATATTGGGAAGCAAAGGACCCGTTACCAAATCACCGCGATCGTTTGATTTCTGATGGTGTCGAGGAACAAGATATTCTTCGGATGGAAAGTGAAGAGAAAGCACTCATCGACGCAGCAAGATCCGAGATGGAAGGGATGCCATGGCCATCTCCAGAGACTGTCACAAGAGGAATCACCAGCCTCCATGATGCGGATCCAAAAGGTGCACGATTGAATCGAATTACAGCTGGAGGTAGAGCAGTGAAGGATTCAACAATATCCATTGGAGAGATGACAATGCATTTCTCCGAAGAAAGAAACGCATGGACTCTAGGTCGAGCGATTCAGAACGGCATGATTGCAATCGCAGAACGCTACGGCCAGTCCACGGTTTTCATGGGAGAAGACATGGAAGTCGCTGGTGCCTTCGGAATGAATATTCCTCTACGAACTGCAGGTCACGCAGACCTCCTTCTCGATATGCCTCTCTCCGAAGCCGCAATCATCCACGCTGCTACTGGAGCAGCTCTTGGTGGAATGCGCCCTATGGCTGAAATTCAGTTTGGAGGGTTTGCAGCACTCGCAATGAATGCACTCATCAATAACGCCGCACAACTCCGTTGGAGATGGGGAGCAGATGTTCCATTGACAGTGCGTATTCCACTAGGTGCAAAGACACGATCAGGCCCATTCCATGCAAACATGATTGAATCCTGGTTCACGAATGATCCAGGTCTTGTGATTCTGTTTCCCTCTTGCCCTCAAGATGCATACGACCTCCTCGTTGAAGCCGCAGCACTTCCTGATCCAGTTGTATTCCTTGAGCACATCGGAATGTATGGCCTCCGAGGAGGAAAAACAGGATGGGGCGATTCAATCAATCAGATTGTTGATACTAAGTCAGTTCTTTCTAGATTGGATGCAGGCGAAGGCCCGAAAGAAATTGGTAAAGCGAAAATTG
>JAZADD010000045.1:0-28061 GCA_036124005.1 Thermoplasmatota archaeon | reverse complement strand
CACGGTGTTTGATGTCACCTGGTGCACCGGGAGCAAGGCTAATCCAGCCTCCCTGTGCGCCAGCTGTGAAGGTATTAAGGAAGAAGGATTCACCACCTAATGCCATTTTCTTGAGTCCTTTGAGGAAGCCCCCACTTGACTTAGTCTGCATCTGCATACCAGCCATGGAAACCATTGCTCCAGGTTCAACATTTACTGCTTCACCGGGTGAGCAGGCTAGTGTCAGTAGAGTGTAAGAAGGATCAAATTCGATGTGTTCTTGCATGGTTGACCGATAATTTCCTCGGTTATATCGATTGGGTTTGTGGGCCCCTCTTGAAATGGAGTGGTTACTACCGTGTTACATGGACGGCCACGACCCCTATCAGGTCTTAGGCGTCGATCGTTCTGCCTCGGATGCTGAAATTAAGCGAGCATTCCGGCGTCTTGCAAGGCAACATCATCCGGATAGGAATCCGGGGGATCCAGCAGCAGAGGAGCGATTCAAGTCCATTCAATCTGCATACGATTCCATAGGATCCCCACAAAAGCGACGAGAGCACGATCAGGCAGAGCAATTTTCTCGCTTCAGAGGGCGGGGTTCGGCCCCTAGAGGTCTAGACGACCTTCTTCGTGAGATGATGCGGGGAGGTGGTGGAATACAAGAAGAGCCTAGAGAAGCCCCGAAACGAGGCATTGACATTGAACTAGGTATTGATGTATCCACCTCTTTAGCAGAATCCGGAGGAAAGATCCCCTTCGAACTTAGTCGCTTACGTCGCTGCAAACGATGTGATGGTAATACATTCCGTACCGGTTCCAGTTGCCCAGTATGCAATGGTCGTGGCGTTCATCGTAGAGAAAGCACTGTTACCGTGACAATTCCGACGAAGGTTGCTCATGGACATCGTTTGAGGTTACGTGGATTGGGCAATGAGCACCCAATTGGGACACCTGGTGATCTGATTTTGATGATTCGAATCGATCCAGGCGAGAATCGAAGGTGGGAATCTGAGCGGTTGATACAGACGTTATACGTCCCTTATACTGCCATGTTACTCGGAGGGAATGTGGAATTTAGCACACCATCTGGACGAACTATTCGTATGCAAATTGATGCAGGGAGTCAACCTGGAGATCGACGAAGAATCCCTGGTGAAGGGTGGCAAGGGGGTCCACTTGATCTTGAATTAGCGATTGAGAACGTGGGCGAATTATCATCAGAGATGATTGAAACTCTTGAGAAATTACGCACATTGGGATTATGAAAATTCACAACACAATACCTCATTTCTTTTCATGGTCTACTAACGAGTATTCATCTATGGGATAATCATGATTAAACCATGTCAGGATTTTCGGTCTTTGCCGAATCCTTATTTCAACGCCGTCGAGCGGCTCATTTTGTCATCCTACTGATGACCGTACTGGTCCTTCCAGGTTTACCGGTTAGTCTAACTCCTGCAGACATAGAATCTTACGATCTTGAATCTCCAGAATTAGATGCCGCCCGTGTCATTCAAGATGAGTTTACGGGAAACGGGGTGATTGTGGGTTTTATTTTCACCGTTACTGACCAGGATTCAATTCCCGACACGCCAGGCCCACTTGATTCCGATACGATGTACCCCTATCCTGGTCTCGCTCAAGGAATCACGTCACCAGATGGAGGAATTCTGAATCTTACTGTCTTGCAGGAACTTGATCGTAAGGCCCAAATTGTCAAGCAGCACGATGTTGCCGATTATTATGGTCCATTGGTATCGGATATAACGGGGACTCCTGTAGATGGGGTTCTGTCACTTCCCGATAATTTACGTTCATTCATGAATAATGAGACACTCTTAACTCAGCCCAGCAAAGAGGCTGATGGAATTTTCATTGTAGATGTCCCACCAAAGACGAATTGGACAGACTGTGGAGACCTTGAATGTTTGACATTCGATGATCCAAACGTCACACAGGCTCATATCGATTTAGCAGCTCATCGAATGGCCAATCATAGCAATGGAGCATTTCTGCGTTGGCTTTCCAATGATCGAGCCTTCGTTCCAGATTCTGAATCACCTGTCATTGGTCCTGTCAACGGGACATTGGATGGCGATGACTGGGTCAATGCGGAATGGATGCCTGGTCGGTGGTCAGCTGGATCGGCTTGGTTGTTAATCCAATATGATAGAGAGAAAATGCTTGCTAATGGATGGACTTTCTCATGGGGTGATGCAGAACAGGATTGGGGTTATGCGGTATCAGGCCTCGGATTCGAAGCTGATCCGCCAGCGCTTAGCACGGATTTTTGCCTTGATCGAATTGCTGAAGGTGCGAAACCATGCTCGACAGAGTGGCTTTTTCTCGAACTTGAACGATTAATCCAGGTTGAGGATCAATTTACATCTACACTTCTAATTGGCGAATCACCAAACGTCGAAGTCAATCGTGAACTCCTGTCAAGTGCTTGGCTCATTGTCCTAATGGGTGCAGCAATCATGATTTTGCTATGGTTTAGTCTTCGACGTTGGTCAGATGTCGGAATTGTAGGTCTTGGTTTAGTACTGAGCCTTGTTTGGATGCAAGGTTCAATCGGCCTCCTCATTTTGTTTGGTGAGAGAACTGGATTTGAGGTGATTGAAAGGTCTCAGTTCTCAAATCTCCTTCCTATTCTCATTCTTGCTTTAGGTATTGATGACAGCCTCCATGCATTACATCGGTACAAGGAGGAACGTCGCCGGGGAGGTTCCTCCGAGGTGGCGGCAATGATCTCTCTCAATAGGGTCGGTCGCGCAATCATGCTCACGTCGTTGACTACGGTTGCTGCGTTCATGGCGAACATGTTCTCAGGAATTCCAGCCCTCCGTTCCTTTGGCCTTGAAGCCGCTCTTGGTGTCATGGCGGCCTTCATTCTGACAGGATTATGGGTTCCGTTACTTCGTCTAGATGTGGATCGTTGGCTTCGAGACCGTGGGCGCCTCCAATCTGAACCAACAGATCTCATTCGTCTTGTTCCTCAGTCGTGGCTGGCTGCTACGGCTCGCATCTCTGGTGCATGGGCACCTGCTGTGGTTCTACTCACCATCCTAGTCACAGCGATTGCCACTCCCGCGATGATGGATTTAGAGGGTGATTTCCAAGTCGAGGACTTCCTCGATGAGGAATCTGATTTTGCTACAGGTGTTCTTCTTGTGAATGAAAGATTCGCTGAGGAGGGCGAACCAGCAGAGATTCTTGTAGAGGGTGACTTGACCAATCCTGACGTACTCTACGCGGTCAAGGAATTGAGATACAATATGAACACATTAAGTCCAGAGGATCCCGATCGGTTTGCACGTGAACCGTCTGGAGCAGTGGAACTTCTTGCAATCGATGAACTGTTAGAATATGCTCAGTTTGCATTGTGGTATAATTCTACACCCTTTGAGGCTACGGGATGGAATACCTCGTTACCGGAGAACGGCGTCGATTGTCCTTATCGAGGGAATACTCAACTGTTCGTCAATTTTGAAGATCGAGGTTGTATAACCTACTTCTTTGGCCACATGTACCTGTATGGGATTCCTGAAAGCGGGGGATATCCAATGGTCCCTGCGAGCATTGTATCGAATTTTATTCAACCAAGTCAACCATTGAATCCATCCCAACCATGGTTGGATCAGAAAGGTGACAATGCAACCTTCGACCGTATGGTTCTCCGTTTCGGTCTTCGTCAACCGGAGCAATTCGATCAGGTTGAATTAGCGATTGCTGAGTTGCATCGTGATCTTGCTCCATTACAGAATCTTTCTGCGACTCCTTTGCGGGAGCGTGTGGATAGGGGTACTGCCAATGAATCCTATCCAATCACTTGGACGATTGAGACCGGGTCACCAATCACCCGTTATGTGCAGGCTTCTCGCATGCAGGAGGAACTTCAAGGCTCCTTGGGCCTGGGTGTCCTGTTTTGTTTGGTTACTCTATGGTGGGGATTCAGGAGTTCAGAGAATCGTGGAGGTTGGATTCGTGATTTAATTAGCGTACCGAATCGCAAGGTTCGCGCCATTATTGGTCCGATGAGTATGTTCCTGTTTGCAGGTGGACTGATTACTCTTGGTATAATGTTGGAATCCATTCCGTTTGAGGTGGCCCTTACATTGGCTCTCTTTGCACTGATTATCGAACCTATATGGGGGAGACAGGCCCTCTCACTTGCACTTCTTACGACGGGCCCAATTCTAATTGTGGTCGTGTGGTTGTATGGTGCTATTGCTTGGTTTGGATATGGTTTGAACATGGTCACGGTCGCTATTGCGACTATGTCTCTTGGTGTTGGAATCGATTACGTCATCCACGTCGTTGAACGTTTCAGAGAAGAACGTATGAATGGCCTCGATGCTTTGCCAGCACTCTCAGCTGTGGGCGCAGCGAGTGGAATTGCCTTAGTAGGGTCCGCTCTAAGTGATATCACAGGCTTCATTGTAATCTCGCGATCTTCGATGGGCTTTTTCTCGACATTCGGATTGTTTAGTGCTCTGATGATTTCATTATCCCTGATTGCCTCACTTATCCTTGCTCCTGCGGCTTTGCGTATTGTTGCCTACCTAGATTTCACACAATCCGACGAAGTATTGGAATCGGAATAGGTGGTGCATTAGACATGGCAGATCGATTGAAGGAAATTGAGCGTGGGGATGAATCCATCATTTTACGTTATGTCGATGGGGATGAACTCACTCTTGCTTACCATGAATTACGTGCATGGTGCCCGTGTGCCAAGTGCGGGCCCCGTTGGAAGGATCCTCACCGAAGACTGGGGCTTGCTGAGGAAGTCAAACGTCTCAGAGTTGAGATGCCGAAGGCGGAGGCAGTTGGACGATATGCTGTAAGATTCCAATGGACCAGCGGCTGCTCCAGTGGGTTGTGGTCTTTTGACCACATGACAAACATTGCACTCGGTCGAGTGGATGCCAACCATTGAAGGAAGCCTCAAATCACAGAATGCTTGCGCTCTAATTATCCATCTTGCGGGTCTACCCGTAGTGTGGAGGCGATTTGATGACCGATAATGACCAGGATGAGTGGCTCGACTACGCGTCAGCTGGCTATGGCGGGGCCGTTGATCCATGGGAGGACTTGGTCCCCATTGATGATTCTGAAGAATCTGACATAGACCTCGATGACGATGACGATTTTGAGGATGATACCCCCTCACTTCGCGACATGGAGGCTCCACCATGTCCAGCTCCTATGGGGATACGTCACGTGATTCGCCTAGGTTCATGCGATTATTGCCTTGCTCGAATTGGTGGCCGTTTAAACGAGGGAGGACTTCCCGCCAAGGAACACGGAGCACGCATTCGTGCAGATGCCATCGAACGTGATTCGCAACTTTCCGAAATTAGCGTTGATTATTGCCCCTTTTGTGAGGATTTATTCGATGATATTCAGAATATCGTCGTTCGTATTTTGCGTGAGACTGAGGGTGTGGAGTTCAACACCCTTCAGATGGGTTATCACATTAGCAAGGAGTTAGTTGAGGAGGAAGATTACCTTCGGAAGCGATTTGGTGCTCGGGGGGCACCTCCGCTCAAAGCGTCTTTTGCTGCCTCTGTTGAACTTGCCCTAAAGGAGAAAATGAAAGAAGTCAATCTCGTTAAGGAGGTCCCGGATGTCATGATTCTAGTAGATTCTCTCACTCTTCGTGTGAAGGCAGAGGTACGCCCTGTTTTCCTCTATGGGAGATATCGTAAGTTGTCTCGTGAGGTTCCCCAGACTCGTTGGCCTTGCCGTTCTTGTAAGGGGCGTCAAGGGGGTTGCGAGTCCTGTGAAATGACCGGATTACAGTATTTGCATTCAGTTCAAGATCTCGTTGGTGAACCCATTCGTCAGTCGTTGGAGGCAAATGATACCAGTTTCCATGGTATGGGTCGTGAGGACATAGATGTCCGATGTTTAGGCCGTGGACGCCCATTCGTTATCGAGGTTAAGCGGCCGAAAAAGCGGACACTGGACATTGAAGCATTACTCGCCTCGATAGCAAAAGGCTCTGAAGGCCTTGTAGAGGTTGACGAATTGCGTCTATCAACACGTCCAGAAGTTGCTCGCATCAAGGAAACAAAGGCAGAGAAGTCCTATCGTATACGATTCGTGATTGAAGGTGACCCGATGGATCATGAAGATGCCGAGCAGAGAATCCTTACCCTTAGTGGTGCAATGCTTGAGCAGAGGACTCCTAAGCGCGTTGCTCACCGTCGCTCAGACCTTGTTCGTAAGCGTGAACTTGTCTCGATAGAAAATGTCGTGGTTGAGGATAAAGAGATTCAGTTTGATGTTCGTTGCCAGACAGGTACGTACGTCAAGGAGATGGTGCACTCGGACGATGGACGCACTACTCCATCTGTGGCTGAAGTTCTAGAGCGAGCATGTGAGGTGTTATGGTTGGATGTCCTCGAAATCCATGCAGAGTGAGATTATGTCTGCTGAAGGAATCATTTACGACGTGCGACGGACTTAAGAACGTGACATCAGTCGCCCGAATCCCTGAGGAGGCTTTGCCATGCGTCGAACACACGGAACCCGCCAAGGTACCCGCCGTATTCTGAAGCGTTCCAAGAGTGAGCGTGGCCGCGTCAATATCAGTCGCATAATGCATCCATATGCAGATGGTGATCGCGTATCCATCGTTCTCGATGGTGGTCAGCAGAGTGGTATGCCACATCGTCGCTTCCAAGGGATGACCGGTACGATTGTTGCCAAGCAAGGTCGTGCATATGTCGTTGAGTTCACGGATAAGAACAAGAAAAAGTCGGTCATTGCTCGACCTGAGCACCTACGTCCAATGGAATGATTTCAATGTCGGAAAAGAAATACATCGATTTCGCTACTGTCCGCGATTTACTCCAAGCTGCAAATGACTCACGCGAAGAGCAGTCTCGTGAGCAGCAGATGGCGATGGAGCATGCGGAATGGGCTGCTAGTACTAATCGAGGAGGTAGTGCAACATCATCTAAGGTTCATGGGCAGCTCCATGAGGCTCTTGCTGATGTCGAAAGTATTGCAGAGAATGATTTTCTCCGTTCCAAGATTGCAGAGATTCGTCCACAGACCCCTGCGGAGATTCGTGTCATCGTCGCTCCATTCCGGATTCAGGTCAGTGAATCTGAGATTGAGCAAATTATTACCCATGTGAAGCAGACGATTTAATCGTGTTTCATAGCACAACACACTTGAGTTGGAACTGCACTGGAGGTCCGAGGAACATGCAACCCACACCAAGCGGTCCCGATTTGAGCGGGGAATGGGTCATTCGCATCATCGATGAATCTCCCCAAGGTGTTGCTCCAGGTGTAACTCATGCAATTACGGAGAAGGGCCTCTATCTCATTCGTTATCGTGGCGGCAGTGTTGGTGAACAAATTACAGTGGTTGATGGTGAAGGAATTGTCGGGATGCTTCGCCATCGTGATTTATCCAACACAAAACAAGGTGAACTCGTAGGTATTCTAACTGATATCATCAAGGAGAATCCAGAAGTATTCATGATGTTTTACAATCGTGGCGGCCCCATTAATCGTAAGATGCACGCATTCCAACTACTCGTTGGAGTTGGCCCATCGAAGGCACAGGATATGGTGAAGAAGCGCGGTAGAGCGGGTTGGTCTGACTTCGCTGCTGTTGATGAGGCTGCAGGTTTTGACACTGCAGAGGCACTGGCGATTCGTCTTAACGAGGAGCTCGGCGACCCTGGCATGCTCCCGAATATCCTCAACATGCTCATCCGGGCCGGGTGAGCGTTGTAATGGATGACGTGGACGCACGTCTGTTGATAGACATCTTACTCGACCGAAGTAGGGCTAATCGGGATTTTGGGCAACATTATCTCCACGATGATTCTGTGCTTCGGAATACAA
Organism: Thermoplasmatota archaeon; assembly: GCA_036124005.1. Lineage (GTDB taxonomy): Archaea > Thermoplasmatota > Poseidoniia > Poseidoniales > Thalassarchaeaceae > MGIIb-N2. Next base: position 20,202 of record JAZADD010000045.1, on the reverse strand, counting down.
TCGAGATGTGTGCTGAAGCGAATCATCCACTCGGATCGGATAGCCGTATTCTTGAGATTGGCCCGGGCCCTGGTTCACTAACATTACACCTACTTTCAACTGGGGCAACGGTCATTGGAATAGAGATTGAAAAGGAATCAATCAACCATCTTAATCGAAATTTCACTGAGGAGATTGAAGCGAATCGTCTAGAGTTAATTGAAGGAGATGCGTTGAAAATCAAATGGCCTGATGTAACACATATCGTTGCAAACATCCCCTACCAAATATCTAGTCCACTTATCGATCGGATTCGCAATCAACCGGGGGCGTCCTCAGTTACTTGCGTAGTTCTTCTTCTACAGCAAGAGTTTGCGCATAGACTAGCCATGCATGGTGGCCCTGACTCTGTGGGCCCACTTGGCCTTAACACAGCTCTTGATTGGGAGGTCAATCTTGGACCAGTTGTACCACCGCATTGCTTTGTTCCATCCCCGCGCGTACATTCTCAACTTGTCTCCTTTGTTCCAAGGAAAGAGGCCCTGCCTCCAAATTTGAATCATCGTCTTCATCGATTAATTGTGAAACACGTTTTTACTCAACGTCGTCGTAAGGTTAGGGGCATGCTCAGAGCCCCTCCAAAACGTATCAGTCGGATTCCAGGTTGGTATCGAGAAAGATGGTCTAAAGCCATCGATTCGGTCTTAGAGACCACTGAAATTGATGTTGATTCTAGACCTGATCTTCTTTCGCCAGAGGATTGGATTCATTTGACTATGGAGATTGAGGCCTTCGACCCCGATTGAAGGCTATTTTCGCGTCGGATTGATAGCGAACACCGGTCTCGGGTGGAATGCGCGGCCGGGATTTGCGTCAATGAGTTCATTGAAACGAGGTCGTGTGTGAAAGAAGGTGGGAACATGGCAAAGAAGGACACATATCTCGCACTTTTACGTCGTGGGATTGATGAAAACACGGCAGACATTCTGTCAGATGCGGGTCTCAAGATTGGGGAAATCAAGAAGCTCACACAAGAGCAACTAGAGCAGAATTATGGTCTCAAGCCTGAGATTGCTCAGGGCGTAGTTACCGCGATTCAATCCGGTCCACGTGAGGCCGGACGTCAACGATTCCTTGCAGAAGTTCTCGCTGAAAAGAAGGAAATGGATCGTATCGATGAGCAGCGATTCAAGCGCCAGCAGAAGGATGTCATCGCGGAGATTAATGAGAACAGAGAACGACGTCGACTAGCTCGTCTTGAGCAGTTCCGTGCTCAGAAGGTAATCATGAATCGATTAGGTAAGACGATTGAACTCATTGTCAAGATTGAGACGAACCACGATAATGAGACCAAGGATGAGCAGCGAAATAAACTCCGCGATCAACTTGAGACACGTGGACTTGAAGCTGCTCGCGATCATGAGATGTTAGAACTTGTTGGAACTCCACAAGATATTGTAGACTTCAGAAGGAAGATAGTTCCATCCATAATCTTCCATGCTTGTCCGGAATGTAATGAGGAGATGGAACCCGCAGGAGGTAATCGCAATCTCGATGATTCTGATAATTTCTCATTCATTTGTTGGGATTGCGGTCATGAATTCATTGCACCCATGGCTGAAATTGTAGAGGGTACAATTGAAGCGAATTCAATCACAATCTCTCCTGACACACCTCCACGCATGCCTCACTTTGAACCACCAGCACCTGATCGCGCTCCTTCGGTAGCCGACATGCTTCGAGCTGATCTTGAGGCGACCGGTGCTAGCGCAGATGAGGCCGTTGCCGCAGTCGAAGAATCCTCTATCGCAGGCGGTCTGATGAGTATTGATGATTGGATTGACCAAACTCTTGCAATTCACAGCTATATTCAGGCTCAAGAGCATCGTGAAGACTTCATCATTAGCACTGGGGCTGGTGCGACGAAATTCAACAAGTGGATGAAGAAGGCAGGACTCTACTTCAACAAGCAGACTGGGCGTTGGACCCGTTGGGAAGATCGGTGAGGCGACCGGATGTCCAAGCCGGTGGTTCGATTCCGTCGCGCTGCACTTCCATTGGCAACCATCGAGGTAGACACTGAGGAGACGCTTCTAGAGGTCGCACGTAAAGCTGGTATCGATGTGCCTTCAAATTGCACCTCTGGAACTTGTGGCACTTGCATGATGCGCCTTGTTAGCGGCGAGATAGAAGGGCTCAATCCACTTCCACCAGGATTAGATGAAGACATTGTTGCTGATGGCGCAATTTTGGCCTGCATAGGACGTGCTGTAACATCATGTGAAATTGATGTGCTTCCTCCGTTGTGAGTTGATAAGATGGAACCGCTTCTAATTGCCTTCCTTATCTTCGATTTTATCGCGTTTGGTATCGCGATTTGGTGGCTTTGGTCGCGAGTCCGAAGCAAACTTGACGAGGTCGAAAAGCGACATTTGAGACGTTGGGATCAAGATTCAACTGAGGAGTAAGATTCAGAATTTTGCATATCATCAATTTACGACTTACTGAGTATGAATTCACCACTCATTCATTCAGTGTTCTTGTCCAACGAGATGCATCAGGAATTCCGACAATTTCGAGTCGAACTCCTACGACCCCCTTGGTATTGAGTAAACTTTCGCGCAGAGCCTGTAAATCGTATAGGCAACATGGACAATGTGGACGAGATGGACAAACATGGAGAGTGAGGTTAGAATCGTCGCTAATATCCATGCCTTCAATCAAATTCTGAAGTGGAATACCGTGTGCATCGTTCCATCCTCGGATGACATTGAGGATTCGACGTTGCAGTCGTTTTTGTCGCATTGACATCTATCCAGCCTCCGTTAGTCCCAAGGATCGATATGGTCGATATGTTCCCAACTGATTTTTCGGGCGTTTTGTTCCCGCGCCCTTTCGCCAGCGTGACGTAGCATACGCCTCATCCAACCGAGCATTGCGAGCGTCTGAAAACGATCAAGAGTATCGATTACGCGACCAGGAGCGTTCAGGTTTTCCTGAAGATCAAGTTGAATTTCGGCGGCATGGTCGTAATAGACAAGGAGTAACTCCTCAATCGCCTCATTGTCTAGAGGAAGACCTGCAAATCTACGACTCATGTCTCTGAGTATTGTTGGAGAGAGTACCTCTCCTGTTCCAGGTTGGATGGATTCTGCGAGAGGGTCCTCTTCAACCGGCGTTGGAATTTCATCAGAGGCTGGGTCTATGTTGCCAAAGCCCAACTGTTCTAACGCCTTCTCGAGATGCCGCTCTTTGATTGTCCCAACACGTTCGCGTGCTGCTACCTGAGATGCTATTCGGAGGAGGCGGAGTAGGTGCGTTTCTAGTCGTTCATTAGCAGAAACTGTGGCAGCAGCTGCTACGGAATCAACTCGACGTAGATTTTCACTCATCATTCCCTTGGTCCGATTGAAGCCGAGACGTGTTCGGCTGGGATCGTCAAGTGTTTTCCTATCCGGATCTGCTTCTAATGTCTGATCTTCCATCTCTTTCGTGATTCGACGAAGTTCCGTCTCAAGAATCGGTACGAGTGCGGTTTTGACGTCCCCACTAATTCGGAGATCGATACCCAGCCCCTTAGCAACCTCGGCGATATGGGAAGGGGCCCAAGGTTTCGCCATATCATAGAGTGATTAATCGAGGCACTTCAAGTATCGCCATTCCGTTTTGAAGTCACCAGACGGACCATGATGGAAATGCTTCACCACTTGATAGACATTCCATCCCATCTTCAGTACGTACCCAACAGTCTTCGATTCCTACTGCTCCATCGGGATAGATTACTTTCGGTTCAATTGCCATGATGCCATGATTTTCCAGTTTAACATCGAAGCCTTTGGCGACTACAGGAGTTTCATCGAGTTCTAATCCAATACTATGGCCAAGGAAGCGAGCCTGTTCTGGATGCATTCCCATTAGGTGTCCCTCATGTCCCATGTTCTCCGCCATTAATCGCCCATCTTCCCAAGCTTTCTCACAAGTATCTCCGCGTGAGAGTGAATTGCGTACTAATGCAGCGATCTCTTCCATCTGTTCAAGCCTCTCTTTCCAGATTGGTTTTGGTTCAGTGACACTGAACATCCGTGTCATGTCGGTGATATAGCCACGGTGCACATGCACTATATCCACAAGTATGGGGTCTCCTTTCTGTATTCGTCGATGACCTGCACCAAGGGCGGCCATTGGGTGGGAACCTGCCCCTCCGATTGCACTGTCAAAGTACGAAGGTATTGCACCCGAGGACCCACTAGCAATGACAACACGATCACAGTCCATCGGCCACTTCCTCATTCGAATCATACCACCGAATCCTTCGGCTCGGCTGACCTCATCGGCAGCCGCCGCCAATTCAATTTCGGTAATCCCTTCTCCAAAGGAAGAGCCGAGTTCATCGATAGCTTCGAACATCCTTCGTTGAATTTGGCCGCATTCGCGCATACGGTTAATTTCCCATTTTGTCTTGATTTCACGCAAATCCCACAGGATTTGTGTGCAATCACCGCCATCGCCCATATGTTTCTGCATGAATGTTACATCATTAGCTGGTATTCGTCCGAGTTGTAGTGCAGGTGTGGCTCCAAGGGTATCAGATAGTGCAGCCATCCTTGGGTGCGCCTCGACTCGGTGTGGTGAATCATCCTCTCCGGATTCGTAAATCGCTCTCTTCAGAGATGAGCGAACGTATTGAACGACTTCTCCGTTACAGTGGACATGAACTCCTCCTGCTTGACGGTTACCAACAATCCAGTAGAGATCAACGGGGTCGTTAATCCAAATTGATTCAAGATCTAATGCGTTCATTTGTTTGATGAGTTTTTGTTGACGGTGTTCCAATTCTGTAGGTGGAACACGCCAGTCTTCGCCATCTGGGCCAACAAGGTCTCCTGGGTCCCACATCATCTAGATGGTTAGGCTTGAGCACCAAAGCGGTTCGCCTTGAACCTCCATCGATTGAACGAAACCCCATATGGGGAACATCCGTCGGAGTTTCATGGCGGGCGTCCTGACGCTCGATATGGTCCGCCTCACCGGGAAGGTTGTACTGGTTCGCGTAGACATCAATTCTCCCCTCCATCCTGAGACCAAAACTTTCCTTGATGATAGTCGATTGAGAGCGATATTACCGACCCTAAAACGCCTTGCTGATTCGAAGGTAGTGATTCTGGCTCATCAGAGTCGACCCGGACTTGCAGACTTCACTGACATGTCTCGCCATGCAGACCTCTTAGGCCGTCTTCTTGGCCGTCATATTCGATTTGTTCCAGATGTCTGTGGGGATGTTGCGTTGGATGAAATCCGTTCGATGAATCAGGGCGATATGATTCTCCTTGACAATGTGCGAGGATGGCCGGAAGAGAATGATTTGAAGAAAGCGGATTTCGATACGCTTCACGAGTCTGAGATTGTGCAACGTCTTTCCTCGGTGGCTGATGCCTATGTCACAGATGCCTTTGCAGCAGCACACCGAAATTCGCCGACTCTATCCGGCTTCGCCCGCTCTCTCCCTTGTTTTGCGGGGGATTTGATGTCGACAGAAATCCATGCACTTTCGAAGGCAGTCAATAATCCACCTAAGCCGTATGTAGCTATTTTAGGTGGCGCGAAATGCGATGATTCGTTGAGAATTGCACTCAATCTTCTTGATCAAGATGTTGCAGACACGATTGTTCCAGTTGGTGTTGTTGGTAATTTGATGCTTTGGGCCGCAGGGCATCAACTCGGTCACGGTAACGAGGCCTTCATTCAGCATATTCTTGGTGATGCCTTTGATTCAACATTCAAAGATGCGACAAGATGCATTGAACAGTATCGTGAACAAATCTTACTTCCGGTAGATCTTGCTATTGAGGTAGACGACCGTAGAGTCGCAATCTCTCTCGATGAATTACCCTCATCTTCCCCAATTTACGATATTGGTATTTCAACACTCCAATCACTCCATTCGGTGATTCGTAATGCGGGTTGTATCTTGTGGAACGGCCCTGCCTCTTACTTTGAGAAGGAGCAGTTTGCCTTTGGTACAATCGAAGTACTGAACATGATTTGTGAATCTAATGCATTTACTATCATTGGAGGTGGCCATACAAGCGCCCTTGTATCCCAGAGAAAGATGGTTCACAAAGTCAATCACAATAGTACTGGAGGAGGAGCCTGTCTAACTATGCTCGCTGGAGATCCTATGCCGGGAATCGCTTCACTGGAACTATCTGCCTCTTTGTTTGAGTCCCAACTTGGCGAACTTGGTATGAAGTGAATTGGAGCCACTGGGGAGATTTGAACTCCCGACCTCCTGATTACGAATCAGGTGCTCTACCAGCTAAGCTACAGTGGCGACGTCGCGTGGACTCACACCTTTCGATTAAGCAAATCGGTGGTTGTGATTAATTGGTTGGTGGCTTGAGAATTGACCATGCGGCAAAGAATGCCCAAATTGCTCCCAACACCGCAAATGGCCATTCACCAGTCACAGATGCTCTAATTGTTAGCAGAACTTCACCTACACCCATTAGTGTAAGATATCCCATTGATCGACTTGAAACCATACCTCGCGTTTCGGTTACAAAGGCAATCAACACCATTGCCATTCCAAGATATGCTCCTGCCATTGTTAATTCCATTTTCTAACACCTTATGCTGAATGAAAGAGGGACAAATCAATCACATGTCCAATACGACGTGTAACATCTTCACGAATTGCAGAGAGGCCATCATCATTGTCTGCTTCGGCACGCATCACTAGGATTGGCTCAGTGTTTGAGGGCCTACATAGGAACCAACCCGCACTAACTCCGAGGTGCCCATCGTAGCGGACGCGGACGCCATCAGCCTGATTCGACTCCATGTCAGAGAAAGCCTCCTTGACAGCATCCATTGTTGCAAACCTTTCTCCAATAAGTGGCACCTTTGCTTCGCCTGTTGATGGAAAATCCGGAATATTATCGAAGAGGGATGAGAAAGGTTCACCGTTCGGAAGCCTACGAGCAACTAACTCCACAAGTCGTGCAAATCCGTAGAGTGAATCGTCAAATCCGTTCCATCGGTCATGGAAGAAGAAATGGCCAGACATCTCGCCTGCTAAGGGGCATTGTGGCATTTCTCGTAAAGCCTGTTTGAGGAAAGAATGCCCAGTCCTCATCATGTGTGGTATGCCACCATTTTGACGAATTGTGTGTTCAAGTGCCATGCTGCATTTGACATCATGAATTACGGTGCGCGCTTCCTCTGGCGCATTCTTTGGAATGTTGGCCAATACATCTTCTGCGAAGACAGCTAGAAGGCGATCAGGATGGATGAATCGACCCATTTCGTCGACAACACCAATTCGGTCTCCATCGCCATCAACTCCCACGCCGAATTCTGCTCCATTTGATACTACAGCTTCTGCGAGGTCAACCATGTTCTTTGGCCGGGTAGGATCTGGGGGATGGTTCGGGAAAGTATTGTCCCATTGGCAGTGGATTGCACTCCCTGTCGAGCCAAGCATCTCAGCTAGGGCCACCATAAATGGACCAGGTACAGCATTTGCTGAATCAATGACAGCATGAACTGGACGCGAAATTTCACCAGCCGCAGAGACGACTGCAGTCAGATGTTGATTGGTGAAATCGTCGAGAATTATGTGGCTTCCAGAGCCATCAGATGGCCGAAAATCACCACTTTCGAACACAGCCCGGAGATCTTGGATTTCAGCCCCAGCCATCGCCGCCGTGCCTCTACACATCTTGAATCCATTATACTCTGGAGGATTATGACTTGCTGTAATCATCACGCCACCGTCAACTTTGAGGCTAGCAGTTGCATGATAGAGCGCTCCAGTAGTACAGATGTTGAGGTCATGGACATCGACACCACTCGCTGTTAGTCCTTTGACGAAGGCAGCGTGTAACTCGGGAGAGGATTCCCGTATATCTCGACCAACTGCGAGGGCCGAACAATCGAGAAACGTCGCTAATGCCTGACCCAACCGTTCTGCGAAAGGCGCATCGAGTTCCGAGTATGCAATCCCCCGGATATCGTAGGCCTTGAAGCAGTGCACTGCCCACGTCATACATCGCGGTGGTCGGGCGATGGTCGTAGTGGTTTCCCTTCAATGACCTGCTTGAGAGCCCAGAGTAAGATCAATGCAATCGTGCCCCCAGCCATTGCTCCGACCCCTCCTCCTAGATACCAACCTACTATCGTTAACGAAAGGGTAACTAGGAAAAGAGTCGACAGTACATGTCTCCAATCAAGGAGCCCTTCTACTTCGTCGATGTAGGGTGAACCAGGCATAATTACGCACAGCATTTGTCGTCATACGCTTGGATAACAATTTCGACGGCAGCTCCACCAGGTAGTGCAGCGGCCTCAAACGCGGCCCGTGCAGGAGGAATCTCTACACCTTCAAGCCAAGCTCCGTATATCTCATTCATATCAGTAAAGTCGTTGATGTCGTTTAGAAGAACTTGAGCGAAGGTTACCTGATGTTTAGTGACACCTGCAGCCGCTAATAGAGCATCGATTTTGTCGAGACTTGCTTGTGTTTGTTCACGAATTCCGCCGGCTTCAGGAGCAATTTGTCCTGCTAACCAGATGATTCCATTCGCCTTCACACCTGGGCTATATGGTCCGAAGACTTTGCCACCAGTGTCTATTCGTTCCTTCGCCATGATTCATCACATGTCTCGATGGCACATCAACGCTCCTTCCTTTCATTTTTTGTCAATAAGTGTGAAAATACATATTTCATGCCCTCCGACTAAGGAATCATGCGGTCGTTATGGGCTACTTTTGTGGTCCTCCTGCTCTTACTTTCGGGTTCCCCAATGTCGGCAGCAAATCCTATTGAGGATTTGTCACAACAATCTCCATCATTCGACCCTCTTGATGAATTGCTTGAGACGATCGGGAATGCTACAGCACCTAGAGTGATGGTAATTGGAATAGATGGGGTGCGTTCAGATGTCGCTAAGATTTCGGCATCTAGAGAAGAGAGTGGTTTTGCTCGTATGGTATCTGAAGGTGCATGGACTTACGATTCCAATGTAGGCCCAATTTCGATTTCTGGACCATCTTGGTCGAGCATGTTAACCGGAGTTTGGTGTGATCGTCATGGTGTTATGGGTAATGGTTTTGAGAATCATAAATTGGATCAACATCTCGATTTGATTGATCGAGTTGAGCGTTATGATTCCTCTCTAAAAACCGCGAGCTTGGTTTACTGGGAACCAATTTCAAACTTGATTATCGGGCCCGGGATTGCTGATTTGCAAGAGCGTTATGAGGAGGACGCTCAAGTTCATGACAGGGCAGTGGAAATCCTCAGAGAAGATACTGATCTCGATCTTTTCTTCGTTGCTTATGATGACCCTGATTACGCTGGCCATGTCCATGGATTTTCACCAGATGTTCCAGAATATGTCGATGCAGTAAAACTCGCTGACGACCGCTTTGCGGAATTACTCGATGTTCTTGATGAGCGAATTTTCCGGGGAGAGGATTGGCTTGTTATCGTGACAAGTGATCATGGTGGCGGAGGCTCAACTTTGAGGGGCCACAGTGCATCATCATCAGTAATCGATCTAACCACTTTCATGATGGTACGTGGGGGCGATACAGTTGCTGGTGAAATGCATGGTGCGGTAGTAGTAGATGTTGCAGTCACTGCATTGACCCATCTCGAATTACCTCTTCCAAATGGAGAGGATGCTTTGGATGGTCGCCCCCTTGCATTCCAACCGGATTTAGAATCGGCCCGCGTCCCAGATTGTTCGGCACCAATCGTTGAAGTCACGTTCAGTTACATTGTTCCTATAGTTCAAGGCACACTCATTTTGATAATCGCAGTCGCATCATTCATTTTCTTCAAACGGAGAAAATCAACAATCATGGACGAAGAGGAATAACTTCGCTTAGATTCCGTTCTCTTGATTCAGTATTGACCCCTCCGAGGGACGTGAATCGAACAATTCCAACATGTTGGGTGATAGATCACCCAGCACATTTCCAGTTCTTCGCGCCTTTCATCAGAGGTGGTCATGAGGCTGATATTCTCGTTTTGTCTTCTAGACCAGAGGTCCAAGCGATGTTTCGTGCGAGAGAGGGACACCTTCCACATCGTCCACATTTGTGGGTAGATCGGCCAGTTGGTGCAGAGATTGGTCGATTTAGACGCCTAATCCTTGCGAGAAAGAGGATTCAGACCGTTCGTTCCTTTCTTCGCGAGCATCCTTTGGTGAATCGTGTTGTTGTCAAAGGTGCATCATTAGAGATACTTGCTGCCAAGAAAGAGAAGCGCATGGAAAGAATCTACATTTCAGATACTGAATCGAATCATATTGCTCATCGTCTCGCTTTACGTGGAGCAACGAGCATCCTTCTTCCCGAGTCATGGCGTAAGGGTGAAGCAACACGAATTGTTACTGATCGGCGAGTGAAGTATTACCCTGGGATTCTTCCAGAGTTGTATCTTGATATTGAACAGGGCAATTCGATGAGAAATCAAGCGATGTCTCAATTGCGAGAATCAATTGGAGGAATGACAAATGAAGAAACCGCCGCTCCAATAGTATTCCATAGACGGATTATCGGAGGAGGGATTCATGATCGAGGTGAAATCATCGATTACCAAGATTGGATTAGGGATATTCCAGTACATTTCATTCATACTAAGGAATCTGCAATTGAAGCAACAGATGGTGTGTGGGATATGCCCATACAGATTGCTATGTTCGACGGAGTTCTCACTGGGTCCACTACGACGGCTGCAGAAGCCGTAATCCATGGAATGCCAACTTTCCTTATTTCCAAAGCCGAACGAGGTTTTCTAGATGAATTAGAAATCCGCCGTCCTGATTTGCTGTTCCGTTGGCGAGATACATTATCCGATGATTTCGCTGCAATAACTAGAGATTGGATTGACACAATGAATGAGAGTCGGCGCCCATTTCAGATTCAAAAGGATATAATCACATTCTTTGAGAAAGAATTGGGCCCAATTAACAAATCAAAGATTGAGTAAGACATCGAGATGGTCACCTGCCATTCCTTCGTCGATGACAACATCAGTTCTCACCCAATCTGCATGGGCGGCATCGTCTCCACTGATTGGTATTGATTTTGGGTCGACCTCGACGTAATAGAAAATCGAAACTATGTGTTTACGCGGGTCTCGATTTGGATTGCCTCGAACTGTATGAAGGCGTGGTGAATGACCTATGATTCCAGTTTCCTCAAGAAGCTCTCTTAGCACAGCATCTTTCGGATCTTCGCCTTCGTCAACGAATCCGCCAGGAAAGGCCCACGCGCCCTTCCAAGGATTGTTCCCACGTCTAATCAACAGAACTTCCGTTCCGTTCTCACCGTTTCGAGTCGCGATAGCATCTACAGCAAGTGAGGGCTTTGGCCAAGTGTCATTGCCACAACTTTCACAGCGTTCCGTCACGGAATTACCCTCCGAATCTCCGACGTCTATTTTGATAAGATTCGATGGCAGTATAGAAGTCGGACTTAGAGAAGGATGGCCAAAAGACGTCTGTGAAGTAGAGTTCGGAATATGCTGCTTGCCAAAGTAAGAAATTGGAGATTCTTTCCTCTCCAGAGGTTCGGATGATGAGGTCAGGGTCAGGTAAGCCAGCGGTGTAAAGACGGTTAGAGATTGAAGCCTGATTGATTTCATCTAGCGAAATTTCTCCGGCCGCGTGATCCTCAGCAATGCTACGAACTGCCTTCAGAATTTCTTCACGTGAACCATAAGCAAGACAGATTGTGAATACACAACCGTCATGATTTGCAGTCCCCTTCTCTGCTGCTTCAATCGCATTAAGCACCCGGGGTGGCAACAGTTCTTTGTGACCTGCGATGCGAACTTGTACGCGATTAGAATAAATTCGGTCATTCTCAAGGAGTTCTCGTAGACCTTCAACGTAGAGATCGAATAAAACTTCGAGTTCATCTCCAGTTCGACTGGTTACGTTCTCCGTGCTTAGAGCATAAACAGTGAGATAGGGGATGTCGAGATCAAGGACCCAATCCATTACTTCTTCCAGTTTTTGCTTACCATAGCGGTGACCGGTTGAAGATTCAATCCCTTCTTTTTCGGCAAATCGGCGATTACCATCCATGATGATTGACACATGTTGGGGAATCTCTCCTGTTTTGACACGATCCCGGAGACGGTTGGCGCGGACACGATCTGTCCGAGACACAAAACTCCACGCGAATCTTGAGTTTGCTAACCAGCGTGCAGGCACCCGGATGATGCCGAAGGAGAGTAGCAACTTTGCCGTCCTATCGATGAGTCGACCAAGCCAGCCCATGTTCTCCCTCCTTCCATGAGAGGTGCGTTTGGGATTTCATTCCTCGCGCTGATACGTAGCCTTACTCAAACAGGATGTCTGGGTCTTTGTGGAGGCCAGAAAGAACGCCACGACTTGGATTTACAACGATAATTTCCCCGGCATCAGGCCATACCTCAAGGTCGGCTTTTGAGTTCCCACAATAGGCAAATCCTCCTTTGCCATAGCGTTCAACCAAAGCCTTTGCTTTGTGCTTCCCGCCAAGATTGACAGTTCCTTCCGATCCCATGACATCATCGAATAATCCAACATACTCAGCGATTGGATTTGCCTGTACAATGTGTGACGCTGTAGCGAGGATGATTTCCCGACCAGTTGTCTTTTGTTCCTTTAGCCAATTCACGAATGCTTCATGGTACACAAGGGTCTTCGGGTCGATGGAAATGAAATTGGCAACCCTTTTCTTCCAATAGGGCCGTCCTTTAGTAATCTCAAAGAATGGAATTAGTAGGATGTACCATGGGCGTCGAAGCATGATTCTTCGTGCACTAATCTTGGTCATGTCCGACAGGATAACCGTCCCATCTAAGTCAACAGCTAGAGGCAATGGATCTTGTGCCATTGTATTGGCGTGGAGGAGGTGTTGAACAATCCTTCCGCTCTACAGAGATTCCGACCGGTCGTCTCAAGCATTGATACGTTCTCCTCGGACCATGGAGTTCCCGGATGTCACTGGCGAACTCTGGTTTCCGCGCGGTGCAACTTCAACTAAACCGGTGCCTGCAGAGCATGCACCAGTTGGATTCAGTTCGTTTGAGGTGCCTCTTCCTTGGTCGACAATAGTGATGTTGTGGCCGACTGGTGGCCTCCCTGATCTAGAAGGATTGCAGCGTTGGGCAGAATTGGATGACCTTTGGGGCGATATGACGTGTTTGCGAACCGCAACCTCACTTGATTGGACATCTGGGCCGCTTGGTCCTATCGGGATGATGGATTGTGGCCGTGATGGTATTTGGCGGGTTGAGATTCTCCCCTTCGATCATGATGGTCATGGCCGGAGATTGTCTGAACATATTGGCAGAAATCCGTATGTTGCCCAAGGTGGTTTACAATGGGAAGGTCGAGACATCCTCCTTTTTTGGCGAGATTTAGGAGCATGGCCGAATGCGGCTGATTTTCTTGAATCTCTAATCCAATCTGAGAAGCTGGATGAGGCTAGAATCTTGATTGAAGAATGTGGGCGTGCGCTCGGACGTTTCCATTCATCTACTCTGGGAATATCTGATAATACGAAAGTCGCGAAGCGATGGAATGAGCGATTGAAAATCCTCGAGGATAGAACGAAGTCATCGACATTATGGCGTGCCCCCCATGGTCGTCGTACAGTTGGAACCTTGACTCATCGTAACTTCAGCCTGAGTAACATCGTGGTCCTCAATGATATTCATTCCAAACCGAATCCAGAAGATGTACACATCTTGTTCCCTGGTGATGGCGTGTATGGAGCATTGATACCACTCGAGCATCGTGCACCAGCATTGCAAGATTTGGCTGCAGGATATCGTTCGATTGAACGGATTGAAGACGGGACATCAGGAATGAGAATCGAACTTAGACGCTGTTTCCTTGATGGTTGGAGATCGACTGCTCCACCTGCATGGGTGTCGGATGATTCCTTGGATTCACACAAGGGTGGTGTTCCTATTTGGGAGTATGAACAGGCCCTCAAGGAGGTGCTTTATGCACGTGCTTTCGACAATGAAATAGATTCACGGACTCGCTGGTTTCTAGCCCATGTCGATAGGATTCAGGCTGGTATGTTCCGTGCTCGAACAATTGCTGCAGGTGCACTGACTTGTACTGCATTATTCGGCTTCGGAATTTACGCTGGAGTAACGGAACTGATCCAGTGGAGCGATGCCCTTCCACTGATGCTCTGTGGTCTCGCAGTTCCACCATTGCGTCGACTTTACCGCAGTCTTGCTCCGCCACCGTACTGACTATTCCGAGTCATTGACAGGGTTGATTGTATAGTCTAGGACAAGGACCTCAACGACGTAGGATACTTCCTCACCCTCATCGTTGTGGTTGCATGCTATCCCTCCACCTTCCTGAACCTCTACATTGAGACTTAGCATGTAGGCGCCAAGTCCTGCGTCACCTGCGTCAAGTTGAGCAGCGATTTCGCTTTCTGAGAGTCCAGAAATGGTTCCGTTGAGCAGCGATGAGTTGTACCATTCTACGAGAACTTCGTGCGACGCCTCTCCTTGGCCTTGATTTTGCCCGCTGGCGGTTCCAGTTTCGTTGTCATGAGTAATTGTACCTGTAATGGTGTCAGGGTCAGGAGCACTTGCTCCAGGCACGGTACATCCTGGTCCTCCGCTTGTTTCGTCTTCGCTGTAGGTGAGGGTCACTAGGACGGCAACAACGTTCCGATTCTCCCCACTCCACGAAATGGCATCGGTATGGAAATCGATCTCAAGTGTATCTCCATCGCCAATGTATTCGGTGCCTGCTCCGAGTTGTTCTAAACTGAAGTTTGAATCAACAGTATAATCTGCGACACCCCCCATTGAGTCTGAGGAGTCTGGACCACTAACCAAATAGACAGTTTCTGCCGCAGCAAAGGGCACGAGGATTACCATTGCGACAACACCCCATGTTCGTCCATCAGGCAATGAGTAGCGACCAAGAGGGGATATGTCTGGGCTTCTGACTTGATTCATCACGAAGTGAGCAATCAACGCCGCCCCCATCCCAGGTAATGAAGGGAAGATCCCATCGCCCCCTCCGAGTCCCAAAATTGACCATAAGATGACGCTAGTGAAGGCACACCCCATCATTACTAGAGAATGGAATGTATCTGGTTTGTACCCCATCCAGCGGATAATTAGTAGTGGAACGAATATTCCACCGAGCCCATATACAGCGAGTACGACTAGAGCGAAAACAGAATCTCCACCAGGGATGTACAGCCCTCCAATGGAGATTAGTGTGGCGAATGCTGCAACTACGATTGTTACGAGTTTAGTCGTCTTGTGTTCATTTCTCCATTCGGGCTTGATGTCGTCTGTGATAGCTGCCGTACAAGCCAATACTTGACTGTCAGCGGTAGACATAGTTGCTGCGAAAATCGATGCAAGAATCATTCCGACTCCAAACGCTGGCATTGTTTCCATCGCTAATGTCGGAAGGCCTAACTCTGCATCAAAACCAGCCTCGGTGAATAACACACGACTTGCAAATCCAGCGATGACCATTAGCAGGATGAATGGCGTTTGCCAAACAAAGAACCAGATCATCGCTTGTTTTCGATCACTATCTGAACCCAGAGTCATCACTCTAGAAACGACCTGTGGTTGTCCCGCTACTCCAAGTCCTCCTAGTAGGAATGCGAACATCCACATCGAGAAACCGAATCTGAGGTCAGGTGGTAGGAAGTTTGTCAGAGCCGGGTTTTGTGACTCTAGACCATCATGCATGCCACTTATTCCACCAACTTCTCCGAGTGCAACCCAACAGAGAATTACTGATCCTACAATCATCACACAAGACTGCGCAGCATCTGTCCAAATTGAAGCCCGAATACCTCCTGCGTAACAGTAAGCAACTACTAACACGAATCCAATCAGGATTCCCACCACTTCTGACCAACCCATCATCACAAGCAAGGCCTTTCCTCCGGAGGTAAGTTGAGCCGCTGCATAGATGCAGAGGAAGAAAACCGATAGCACAGCTGCCAACTTCGCTTCGGGAGCGCCAGCCTTTTCTGCAACTAGGGAGGAGAGGGAGCGCACTCCTCTTTCTTCACCTTCTTGCTGAATGAATTTGTACAACCAAGCCCATGCAATAACTTGCCCAATGGTCGATATAATTCCAAGCCAAATGACGGAGTAACCCATCATGTACGTGAATCCGATGAAACCGATGAACATGTAACCGGAGTTCCATGTGCTGACTGCAGAGAGCGCCGCTAGTGCAGGATGCATCCCTCTTCCGGCTACTAGGTAGTCGTCAGTTGTGTCTTCCTTGACCAGTATTGATGCCATCCCAACACCGGCGAAAATGGCCATGAAGAAGAGGAAAGAGAGAATCAGGACGATGTCCATCGAATCCCTACGGTAGGCTCCCCATCATCAATCCCGTGGGTGCGGTATGACTTTGCTAACATGCCAACTCCTAACCATTATGGAGCCAGGATTTTGGGAGCGTCTCCGTTCCAATCCATGGGTTCAGGGCTTCATTTTGTATTCTATTTTCCGAGCTTTCTATGGAGCAGGGATACTACTAGTCACATGGTTTCTTGCAACAGAGACCGAGAATCCTTGGTGGGTTTCAGTATTGTTTCTTCTTGCCTCGATGATATTCTCTCGAATTCTGTTTCGTAAAATCAAACAAAGGCGAGAATCCGAATAGTCAGCCTAGGATTCCTAAGTATCAATACGTTAGGACCTCATTGATTCCATTTGTGGATACTGAATTATCACTGTATGATATACATCGATGAGATCTTGACCTTCGATATAATCGACCTGAAGTTCATGAATTTCAAATGAGTTGAAATGAATTGTTTGCCATCGAGATGTTTCACCTTCACCTACCACCTCGTTACGATTCTGGCAAGCGTCTTCTTGCTCGTCGACTAGTTTCCAAGTAATTTCTACATCTCTCCCTCCACCGATATTTTCGATTAGGTTAGGATTTTCTACAATTGAATCGATTAGAATGGATGTAGCTGAAATTCCTCCGTTTGCAGGTATTGGGTCAATTATTAGTGAACTTGGTTCGTAGGTTCCCGTTTCTGTCCATTCCATTTGCAAATCCATCCTAATCACAATTGGGATATGGGCTCGATTTCCATTTTCATCTACCGCGTATGCTACTAAATCATGGATACCATGTTCTGAGAACACAACATCAATCATAGAATCATCATCTGGGTTAACTGAAATTTCGATTTCTTCACTTGGCCAATCTATTCCAAATTTCACTAGGGATTGATCTGATACGGTATTCGAGAAATCAAAACGTATCGTTTCAATTGAAGATGAAAAGAGATCCCCGTCTACATAGGATTCAACAATGGTACCATTTGCTTGTTCATATTGGACATTGAGGGAGATATTTTGTCCATCTGGAGTATTAGACAAACAGCCGGCGCTCGTGCTCGATATGAATAGTAAGCAAAGGAGCATAGGTTGGATTCGCATGCTTTCAGTCCTTCCGTGAAAATACTCCATTTTCGTAATTGTAAAGCATTGGTGATCCAGTCGGTATTTCTACTGAAAGAATCTCTTCAGGTGTCAAATCTTCGATAGCCATCACAATGCTTCGAAGTGAGTTTCCATGAGCGGCGACTAGTATAGTGGCTCCTGCTTTGAGATCGGAAATGATAGCCTCATGCAGGTATGGGAGGGTGCGTTCAGCACACATCTCCAGACTCTCACCTTCTGGGGGTGGGACATTGAACGATCGTCTCCATATGTGGACTTGATCGGCCCCGTGTTTTTCCCGAGTCTCGTCCTTGTTCAGGCCTTGTAGAGCACCGTAATGTCTCTCATTGAGTCGTTCATCTCGATGGATTGGAGGATTATTGGATGCTCTGTTTCTCTCCATGACAATCGTAGCTGTACGCTGGGCTCGCATCAGCGTGCTGGTGTGGACGACATCGAAGCAGATATCGGCTAGAGCATCTCCTGCTGCTTCGGCTTCGATAATTCCCTTTGGCGAGAGGTCGACATCAACCCAACCAGTGAACCGGTTCTCGGCATTCCATACAGACTGTCCGTGACGGAGGAGCACCATGAGAGCCATCAGATCACCCTTCGACTTGTCTGCGAACCCTTGGCTCAAAGAAGTGGAGACCCAATGCTTGTGCCATCCGCATCACGTTGAGCAGGAAAATTTGCTTGAGTTCTTGCTCTTCAGTTGAGGAAGAAGTGTCCCAGTAGAGGTTGCATGCGATATCGATTGCCTGAGGCCCTAGAGATCGGACACGGACAAATGAAGCCTCCTTTTTCGTGGTCTTATCATTGGTCTGGATATTCTCAAGCACTTGGCTGCAGAAAGCCTCCACTGCGTCTGGATCACTCTCAAGGTCAAGATGTAGAATAGGTTGGTAACGACGCCATCGTCGAAGACCGTAGTTTTCAATCGCAGTATTAACGAGGGTTGCATTTGGGAAAGTTACGACGGAATCGATAGATGTACGAATCATTGTAGTCCTTAGATTGATTTCGATAACTTCGCCTTCACTACTACCGATTACGACCCAATCACCGACTTTGAACGGTCTGTCGAGAAGGACGGTAATGGCTCCAAACATGTTTGAGATGGAATCCTTCGCAGCGAGTGCCAGCGCGATTCCACTGATACCAAGACCAGCGAGAATCGCTGAAAGGTCAAAGCCCAACGCTCCAGCGATAAGTACTGCGCCCAAGGCCACGATGATGAATCGCATTACACTCTCGAGCGCTGAAATAAGTGTCTTGGTCGTCCCCTCCATGTCACCATCACCATCAAGGCGATCAACGATGGCGTATACGGCAGGCACTAGTCTAAATGCCCAAATCACAATAGCGGCGTAGAATATGAGTTCAGTGATGGGTAGCACAAGGCTACCAACTAATTCAGGCATTACGACGGAAGTATCTTCCATGGATGCCCCTGCAGTCATTTCTCGAAGTGTTAGAGAGAGAAAACCGCTCGCAGCAGCAGTCCCCAGAGTGCCCGAGGAGTCTCGAATTGCTTCAATGGCAATTTTCTGCTTGATACCAAACTGAATGAAGGTCTTCGAAATCATTACCTTAATCCAAATCCGAAGTAAGGCACAGATGATTAGCGAAGCGATGATGACGACAAATGTACCTTGATTGAAGCCCATGCTTAATTCGTTCTCCCAACCTGGGACTGACTGCACGAAGGAGTCCATGACTTACCATGGGGAGACGACCCTTTGAATCGCTTTCGGCGTTAGATGCAGATTCAACCGAACGTGCGTCGGCTTGAAGTGGTGCAGATGACTGTGAGGGGCTGATTGCCCATGTCGGTCGTGCGTCGCGTCACAGTCCACCTCGTCCTCCTCATGTTTTTGCTGATGCCATACGCTGGTGCTTTTGGCAATGTCGAAGCTCAAGAGGAACCTGCAGAAACAAACGACCCGCTCGACATATGGTCAAAGGATTACATCGATGATGTCTATCCATGGGGCGGTGATGACGCGGCTCAATTCAAGGAATATCACACTTACTTTACCATGAAGGATCGGATGCAATATCTCGCTGAGAATAATCGCAACATTATGACATTCCATGAGGGTCTGAATGGCGGCGAGAATGCTAGAGGTCAGACGACAACAGCCAATACATACGAGGGATGGTACTACAATCACCGCAGTCCGTGGCTCAAAATCACAGTTAACCCACAAGGTGGCGAATGCAATGATTTCGTAGGTGATTGTGGCAACTATGAAGATCGTCCGGATGTTCTTCTTGTGGGTAATCATCACGCTCGTGAATGGATGTCGTATGAAGTTCCTATGATGTTCCTCGAGATGGTGGCTCACTATTACGGAAAGGCTGGCGTAGACAACGATGGAGATGGACTCATCGATGAAGACCCCTACGGTGATGCAGACGGTGACGGCATAATCGACGATGATGGTGATTGTCTTTCACTTAATGCTTCTAATCAAGATAGCAATGGCGATGGAACACCTTGTGGCCCAGGTGACCATGGTGTCGATGAGGATATTTCTGAACAATGGATTACTGACCTTGTCAACACTCGAGAGATTTACCTCGTTCCGATGCTGAATGTTGACGGTAACCGATACGATCGAGAAGTATACTGTGGGGAGAATGCATGGGAAACTTGTCCTACTAGTGGTTGGAGAAAGAATCTGAGAGACAACACATTCGACGATCTGGGACCTCTTCCGGATATGTTC
>JAZADD010000044.1:0-10509 GCA_036124005.1 Thermoplasmatota archaeon | reverse complement strand
GGGCATCATCCCAACGATCAGAACGACAAGAAGGCGTCTTCCAATCACTAATCTCACCGGAATTGGCCCTCTAAATCAACAAGGATTGTTGAGTTCAAGTGTAAGTAATCGTATGCTCGATTTCCATCATCCACAGTTCGTCGCCAAAGCTGCCGTCGTCCGCCTCAAAGTACAGTCGTGTTCCCATGACTACCATACCGCTCGCCATACCACTGCTGCTACCGCTTTTGATGTCGGCTACCTGCCAAGTAGATCCATTGGTCGTTTCGTGTACCCACAGTTCGGAGCCGGTGATGCCGTCGTACGCCTCGAAGTACAGTCGTGTTCCCATGACTACGATATCGCCCGCATACCCACTTCCGCCGCCGCTCCGGATGTCGGCTACCTGCCAAGTCGAGTCGTTTGTAGTCTCGTGCGCCCACAGTTCGAAGCCGGTCACGCCGTCGGTCGCCTCGAAGTACAGTCGTGTTCCCACGACTACCATGTCGTTCACAGCCGAGATTCCTATTGGGTCTGGGTTGATGTCCGCAACCTGCCAAGCCGAGCCGTTTGTAGTATCGTACGCCCATAGTTCGTCGCCGCTGCCTCCGTTCGCCTCAAAGTACAGTCGTGTTCCCATGACTATGAAGCCATTCGGATCTGCGTTGTTGCTACCGCTGTTGATGTCGGCTACCTGCTTGACAACGAAGTGGCTGCAGTAAGTCGTAGTATAGTCCACTTCTCCAGCCTCTAGAATACCGTTCTGGGCAGTTCCTCCACCATCGCCATTGTCGAGTCCCTGCTCGATAATTCTGCCACCAGCAGAGCAATCTTCGAGAGTTGGTGTTGAGATACTTGTGAGCATGGTGTTGGGGGACGCGCTTCCATCGGCACCATCGGCACCATCTGCACCATCTGCACCATCTGCACCATCTGCACCATCAGCACCATCCGCACCATCCGCACCATCAGCACCATCCTGTCCATCTGTTCCATTCGTCCCGTCGGCCCCATCCTGCCCATCCATTCCATTCGTCCCATCGGCTCCGGGGGTGCCATCTACACCGTCTACACCGTCTATTCCGTTGGCACCATCTGCTCCAGGAGGTCCTTGTGGTCCCTCGGTTCCATCAATTACAAATCCTGCTGATAGCAGAATCAACATCAGTAAGACAAGCGGGACTGCGGACAATTTTATTTCCATTACCTTCGAACAAAATCAGGATAGGCATAATCATTCGCACTGTGGTGCAGGGGACAGGATTCGAACCTGCGAAGCACTACGCATTGGGACCTAAACCCAACCCCTTTGACCACTCGGGTACCCCTGCTTAACCCGTGAGGCGGGGCTCATATGCTTCAATGCAACGCATCAAGAATTACTCAAGACAACTCGTGCTGTAGCACATCTGCAAGGAAAGAATACTCATCGATGTGATTGTGAAGATGCGCCGAGATTCGGAAATATCGACCTGCAGGTGAAGGCCATGACCATACTGGAATCTGAATACCATGCTGAAGTAAACGTGCATGTAGAGGGTCTGGTTCATGCAATGGAATCCCTCCCGACCCCCCCGCTGGAAGTACCATTGTCGCGATAGTTGCAACCATTTCATCCGGGCAGGGAGGTTCCATCTCTAGACGATTACATATCAGAGTCCTTGCTTCAAGTGCAAGTGAACGATTACGTTTCATTATCTCAGGCCAGCCACCATCAACAAAACCAGCGATATGATCGATGACGAAGGGAAGGACGCACCAAGCTGTTGGATCTCGAGTTCCAGTCCAATCAAACTCATGTCGAAAGCGGGTTGTATCTCCGAGAGGAAATGTCATCCCATGACTAATCGTCAAAGGATGGATGTCCTGTTGCCTATCTTTTCGCACATACAGGAAGGCAGCACCTTTTGGCGCACATAGCCA
The DNA here is from genome assembly GCA_036124005.1 of Thermoplasmatota archaeon. Taxonomy (GTDB): domain Archaea; phylum Thermoplasmatota; class Poseidoniia; order Poseidoniales; family Thalassarchaeaceae; genus MGIIb-N2. The sequence goes on along the minus strand of JAZADD010000044.1, from coordinate 8,607 downwards.
CTTGTGTGCATTACTTGTGACATACGAAGCACCAAGTTCTCCAAGAGAAAGAGGCAGCATACCGATACCATGAGCCGCATCTAAGAGGACCCGCACGCCACGGCTCTCCAAAGCAGACGTCAGATCTTCGAACGGCATCCGAAGTCCAGTTGGACTTGTGACCGTGTCAATCATTGCAAGCACAGTTCGATTCGTCACAGCAGCTAACATCCGATCCATCACAATCTCGGGCCCCTCAATAGGGAAAGGAATCTGTACAGTAACGACAGATGCGCCCCATCGGGATGCAACAAAGTCGATGGCATTACGACATGCTTGGTAGGCATGATCTGGAACGAGAATCTCATCACCTGGAGAAAAGTGAAGTGAACGAAGTACAGTGTTGACTCCACTAGTCGCATTTTCGACTAATGCAATATCATCGGCATCACAACCTAACATCTGAGCAAGAGCGTGACGGGTATCAATCAAAGCCGATGGAAGAATCTCCTCAAAAAAGCGGACTGGTTCGGATTCCATCCTATTTTGCCAAATTCGTTGTTCTTCAATGACTGAACGAGGAGCCGCACCAAAGGAACCGTGATTGAGAAAAACAACTTCAGGATCAAGATCCCAATGATGCGCGAGGGCACTTCGCTGTGGCCGACCCATGATATGGTCCCCCACCGTGCCCTTACAGTCCTGCCGGAATTGGTCCTCTAACCTCTCCTACATCCCCAACGGTCAAGACCCCCTGAAACCGGACCTGCTCGATGGCGCGCATTGGCATCGTCGGTCTAGGGAACTGGGGCACAGCACTCGCGAAGGTATGGGGCAGTACTGGACATTCCGTGATGGGTTGGACCATAGAAGAGGAAGTCTATGCCTCGATTACATCGACTGGTATCAACGAGAAATACCTTCCAGGCGAAGTCCTAGATAATGTAGAGGCCACGATGGACCTTGCCACAATTTGTGATGCTTCAGAGATTCTAGTGCTCTCTTTACCATCGGGAGTCGTCCTAAGTGTGCTTGATGATGTAATCCCACATTTGAGACCATCTCACGCGATTCTTGACCTTGCTAAGGGGCTAGCTCCGGAAACTGAAGAAGAGCCTTTCATCAGCGCAGTCATGGAGAAAAAACTCGCCGCAGCAAAATGTGCCAACCCTGTCTTCGTGATGACTGGGCCAACAATTGCTCCAGAGGTTGCTCGTGGAGTAAGTACTATCGCTCTAATCGCTGCTCATGACCGAACTATGGCCCGTAGAATGGCAGACCGCCTTACAACTAAGACACTCAAGTTACATCCTGCTGATGACCCCTTAGGTGCCGAACTTTGGGGCGCGTTCAAGAATCCAATAGCACTTGCTTGTGGGATGGTCGATGGCCTAGGTAATTCCGCTGGTGACAACCTGAAGGCGGCTCTCGTAACTGCTGGATTCCAAGAAGGACAACGGCTTCTTCCCGCTCTAGGCGCAAAACCAGAGACATCGAGTTCAGCAGCAGGCATAGGCGACCTCTATGTCACATCCACTAGCCCAAGCAGCAGAAATCGGACCCTTGGTGAGATGATTGGTACTGGACTCAGCCTTGAGGAAGCACTTGGAAAAATGCATATGGTCGCTGAAGGCGTCCGAGCCGCACGAATGTTCCTATCTAGAGCTGCAATACTTGGAATCTCGACTCCTTTCCTTCATGCTCTATGTGATCTTCTTGATGGAGGAATCGAGGTTGACGAAGCAATCGATCGGATGATCGAAACCGGGAATTGAGCCGCGATATTCATGCAGGGGACCGTCATCCCGACTACATGGCGATGGCAGACTTGACCAAGTTCGAGAAGCGAATTTTCAAGTGGATTTGCTTAGAAGACAACGACTTTGTCAATAATCCATGGGACACTAAGAAGGCTGCAAAGGCATTCAAAGTTGACGAGGACGAAGTATACGAAGCACTCGCTGCCCTTACTGAAAAGATTCCTCATCACATCTATGTCCATTACAAGGATGGCGGGATACGGATCAAGGCAGAAGACCCTGAGAGTTGATTACGGGTAGGCCGCTCCTTGAGAATTGTTTACATTCAGAAGATATCGGGTGTTTTCGATAGTCCTGTTCAAGTATCATGTCGAGTCGCCAACGTACTATGGCACAGGGAACAGTAAAGTGGTTCAATCAAACGAAAGGATATGGTTTCATCGAACAAGAGGAAGGTGACGATCTATTCGTCCACAAAAGTCAGGTTGAGGGAACTATCAGAGATGGTGACTCAGTAGAATTCGAAGTTGGCGAGGGACCAAAGGGACCTAACGCAATCAACGTCCGAAAGATTGAGTGAAATCGTTTTTGAAAATCTGAAAAACAAGAATTCGATTCATTCCTTCTTCATCAACATTGAGGGAGGTAAGAAAATTGACCACCAGGACGCTCCTTTCACATCATTTTCCTCGGTAAACAGAGAACGAGCATAGATGGAGATAACATCTAGAATCAATACTACAACAAAAATAATGATCAGGTAAGCGATTACCTTGTCATATTGTAAGAATTTAAGATAGAGATTGATGTAATATCCAATCCCCCCTGCACCAACAATTCCAATCACAGTTCCATGTCTGAAATTGTATTCAAACATGAAAATCACTTGTGAAATTAGACCATTTGCAGACTCCGGAAGAATCACCCCAAATGAACGTTCAAGCCATCCATGACCCATCGCCTTAGATGCTTCCAAGGGTCCACGATCAATACCTTCGATGGTTTCGTACTGTAGTTTACCGAGATATCCCACTGTATAGACAGTCATAGCAAATATTCCAGATAATGGTCCGAAACCTATCACGATGACAAAGAAAAGTGCCCAGATAATGCTTGGTAAACTTCGAGAACCTGCAAGTAAGAAACGAGCAATATAACTGACCCAATTAGGACTAAGATTTCGAGAAGCGAGTAAGGATAATGGGAACGAGATCATCATACCTAGAATAGTTGCAACGAAAGCAATTTTGAGTGTCTCAATCATACCCATCCATGCTGTTGAACAGGTGAAAGAAAAGCCAGGTGCAGCCGAGCAAGGAGGATATGCTTGTGCTTCGATAACACTCCAATCAGGAGGCCAAAGAGATTCTTGGAAGAATGTAATCAGATTGTTATTCGTATTCGCTAATCGGCCCCAATTCGGATCCATGCTGTTTGTTATTCGAAATGCTACAACTAACAAGCCCACAAACAAGATGAACCAACGAGAAGAGAACCATATTCTAGAAAGATGACCAAGGGGATATGGAATGAATTCAATGGAATCGGATAATAGGGGCTGAGGATTATCACCCTTATCTCTCGATTTGGGTTCTTTAGAATTAGAGTCGCTCATTCGGCCAACTCCTTAGCAAATTCTTGGTTCAACTCAATAGCAACAGGTTCATTGAGAAATGGATTTAATCGACCATCATCAAGAATAAGAAGGCGATCTGCCATCCTCTTAGCTCTCGATATATCGTGCTCTACTACGATTAATGTAGCATTATTTGTACGAACATAATTCGTGACCTTGGAAAGGACGCTTTCCATCGTTTCTTCATCTAACTCACCAAGGAACTCATCGGCAAGAATGATTGATGGACGCTGAGCTAATGTTCTTGCAGTAGCAACCCGCCTCTGTTGACCGCCAGATAAACGCCGGATTGGCGTTCTCTTCTTCTCTCCAATACCCATTGAATCAATCGATTCTAATGTACGACGTCGCGCTTCAAAAGAAAACGGGAACCACGAATTCGTTGCCCCTGTTAAGGCACCCATCAATACGTTATGATATACAGAAGCATGTCGAATTAGGCCAAGTCTTTGTGGTATATACCCAAGTTCGCCACGAAATGCCTTACTATTTCGATCAAAGAGAGACATTTCTCCTTGAAGCATTGGAACGAGACCCGCAATCGTACGAAGGAGCGTTGTCTTACCTATACCAGATGGGCCTGTAATAGCTACAATTTCACCTTGGTTGACTTTCAAATTGAGATCTTTGATGAGTGGTTTATCTGTCGAGAAGCCTATCGAGGCATTCTCAATATTTATGACAGGTCTAGGCATTAAACCACAACCTGTTTTCTGTTACCTAATTCACTCTGGAAGATTGGGACAATCAAACAATCTGGAATGCTTCCAATGCAGATTGAAGCCACTCTTCTGAGAAATCTTCGAAGTCAGTATCAAGATCGATTCTTTCCTTGATTCGGTTTCCACCTTTCTCCTCAAGAACTGCATCCCATTGTTTGCCAGATTCACAGAACATTTCGTAAGAAGTATCTCCCAATGCTAGAACTGCAAAGTTCACACCATTCATGGCCCCATCACTTGCACCTTCCATAGATTCGTACAAATCTTCAGCATTCATCGGTTGATCGCCATCACCCCAAGTGCTGCATGTCACTAAGAGGCGAGTTACACCATCAAAATCATCCAAGCTCAAATCGTCCATATCATGAATTGTCGCATTCAACCCATAATTTGGAGCCATTCGTTGAGCATCCTCAGCAAGCATTTCTGCATTACCGGTCTCAGTTCCGAAAATAATCATCAATTCTTTTTCCGCCATTTTCCGCCACCACTTGAATTTCCATTAGTCGAAATTTTCACTTGGATTATGCCCTTGAGGCTCAAGCCAACTGGTTTAGACCACCCTAAACCTCTATTTTGAATTATGGCGGAATCCATACCCTCATTCTCGGCCAAACATCCCCCGCAGTGAAATTTATTCCACTACGGGGGCCTTCAGAACAACTCGAATAACATCAAGAGGACGTGATGTCGAACTTATCATCGTAATAGGCCGAGATACCTGGAACATTGGAAATCAGACCCGAGTAGCTTCCCAAATGTTCTTGGGAATTTACTCTTACAATTCCTGGAGTGTTGAGGACATTCTCAAGAATCTCATCTCCACAGGTATTCTTTGGAGAAGTTGAATCCACTCGATGGGTGGTAAGATCGTAGCAGCCTGTGTAACTACTTCCGGCGACTGTATAGTTCTCGACATACATTTCAGAGTTCATTGACATCAGGGCATTCAGAATCGCTGTCCTCGTCTGCATATCCAAACGATCCGGATTATACATCACAGGGTGACTTGGGGCTTGACCAAATGCAGGGAGAGCAATGTATTGGTCGCGAGCAAGACACCAATCTTCATTCTCAGAGGTATTATCACTTCCACAGTAGGAATCCACCGTACTGTCCTTGGCAAAAGCAACATCTCCATATCCTTCTGAAAGACACTTGACTGCTCCACTGTATCCATAATAGGGAGTCCCTGATTCAGGGATTGATGCATTCTCGTTAAAGAACGAAAGAATGGTATCTCTCAGAGAATCTATGTCATCTGGACTTCCTACGACATCCGCATATCCATTACCAATCAGATAACCCATGGGGAGCAGCATTCCTGCTGACTTAAGCCAGCCAGTATGGCAGGAGGTCTTACCCTCAAGGAGGGCGAATGGATCTGTTGAGGCATCATCATCCAAATGTGCTGCAGCAATTTCGCTATCAGCTCGAACCCAGGCATGGGCACTGTAGTATGTGCGCTCGTCGGACTTTTGATCCGCAGCCATCGCAGCAAGACCATATTCCTTCCAACCGACCCAAGCAGCTCCACCATCCATGAATCCAATGTCTGCATTTCCGAATCGCAATGCCTCGATGATTGCACCTTCAGAATCGACGTTGTACAACTCAACATCAACACCAAGTTCCGCAGAAAGATAATCTGCAAGAATCTGTGGATTCTCGTCGATGTTTTCGTAATCTGACTTGACTTCGTACGCAAGACGGATTTTGTCAAGAGTGGGACTTACAGTTGAATTGATTCCATACTTTCCGTTGTAATATGCAGAGATGCCCGGAATATTGCTGATTGCTTGAGAATAACTACCGAGATGATCTTCTGTAGTCGTTGATACCATTCCAGGGGTATTGAGGACATTCTCGAGAATCTTCGAGGCAGCATCGTCGTCTTTCATAGCTACAAGAGCTCCTTTCACAGCCTCTGCCTTAGTAGAATTCATGAGTGCAGGATTGTACATCACAGGGTGACTTGGCGCCTGACCAAAGGTTGGCAGCGGAACATACTGATCCATGGCAAGACACCAATCTTCATTCTCTGTAGAAACCGCGTTGTCACAGTAAGATGCAACAGTGCTATCCTTAGCAAAGGCAACATCACCTACTCCCTCGGAGAGGCACTTCAAAGCACCACTGTATCCATAGTATGGAGTCCCTGATTCAGGGATTGAGGCATTCTCGTTGAAGAATCCATAAATGGTGTTACGTAGAGTCTCTACATCACCTGGGTCTCCAATTACGTTTGCATGTCCGTGACCAATCAAATACCCCATTGGGAGTAGCATACCCGCTGATTTTAGCCAACCAGTATGGCACGATGTTTTGCCCTGGAGTAGAGCAAACGGATCGGTGTAAGGATCATCGTCAGATGCTGCATCAGCCATTGGACTATCTGCAAGAACCCAAGCGTGTGCATTGTAGTAAGTTCTACCATCAGATTTCTGATCCGCTGCAAGAACCTCAAGATCATATTGCTGCCAACCAACCCATGCAGAACCTCCATCCATGATTGCGATGTCAGCATTTCCGAATCGTAGTGCCTCAATCATAGCACCTTCAGAATCGATATTGTACAAGGTCACATCATAATCAAGAACTCCTGAGAGATAATCTGCTAGAGACTGTGGATTCTCATCCACGTTGGTGTAGTCATCTCGAACTTCATAGGCAATGACGAGAGTTTCCTTCGCAGGAACATCGGTCACTTCTTCTGTCTCTCCGCCAAGACAACCCGCTAATGCGCAAAGAAGCATTAGCAGTGTCATTGAAATCGCTTTCATCCCTTGTTTTTGTGTGATCATTAGGTCCATATTTAGGCTCACCTAAAAACTCCGAGAAAAGTCTTGCATATCAAGTTTAGGCTGACCTAAATATTATTCTAAGTCTTATTGATTCATCGAAAGGAACATGTTCACTTCGCCTCTAGCGTGCATCATGGCCACCCTCCTTGAACTGGAGGGAGTTAGCCACCTGCACCGTAATAACCGTGCAACAAAGGCTGCGGCACGTGCACGAAGTGTTACTCCTCCCAAGCGAGGAGTGATTGAGGCAGGTATTCGACTTGAGAAAGGACATATCCTAGGACTTGTCGGACCCAACGGTGCTGGAAAGAGTACATTGATGTCTGTTCTAGCCGGCATCCTGTCCCCTCAAAGAGGAATTTTACGAGTGGATGGCAAGCCAATCATTACCGATGGAGAACGACTCAGTCACAGGAAAATGGTGGGCTTCATGCCCGAACGTGTCGGCTGGTCAGGCCTAGGGACTCCGAGAGATGTCCTACAACGGCTCTGTGTCATCCGAGGGCTAAATCGGAATGTCGCAATGGACCTCTTGGAAATTGTGGGCTTACGCTCCCGTGCCAATGATCGCCTATCCAGTTTGAGTCAAGGAATGCGGCAACGGCTATCTTTGGCAACGGCATTGATGGGTGACCCTCAGATTCTACTTCTCGATGAGCCGATGAATGGTCTCGATCCAGTGGCACAAGCTGCCTTTCGTGAGATGATTCGTCTTCGTGCTGATGAAGGAGCTACAGTGGTGATTAGTAGTCATCGATTGAATGAGTTAGAACGATTCGTCGATCGAGTCGCAATTATGCATCACGGTCGCATCATAACTAGAGGGTCGTTCTCATCTATCGAACACGACCTAGGAGTTGGTCATCGTCTCCTAATATCTGGCCTCGGACCAAATCCCAAGGAGCGGCTTGATGAAAATCCATTAATTGAGGTGGAGGATTCAGAAGGAGAACCTGATTGGACCTTGAAGCTCACACGGCATGATCAATCTTGGTCCACAGACCTTCGTGCAGGACTAGTTGATCGGATTAGCAAAGAAGGGGCTAGACTAACTCTAATGGAAATCGTACCTCCTAATCTAGAAGAAATTCTTGCCGCTGCTACAGGGTCGAAGAGAGATTTGGCTCTTCAGGAGGAATCAGAATGAGTTCTCTAACCACTGTCATCAGGCTAAGCCTGCATGAATTTCGCATTCGTATCCGCTCCCAAAGGATGGCCATCCTTGGACCTCTGTTGATCTTATTTATTCCAGGATCAGTGTGGGGATTCGCTGATCCTAACACCACCCTACCAGGGCAAATTACTGTCGATGGGGCATCCACAGTCATGTTTCTCTCGAGCCTATTCGTACTACTCTCTGCAACACTTGGGGTCGTGCTAGTGGGTTTTGATGCAATTAGTAGACCAAGAATGACCGGAGAACTGGCCATAGATCTAGCACAACCCATCGATCGACGTGATCTCGCGATGGCACATTTATTCGGCGTGTGGGGCACTGTTGCGATACCTGTTGCCACTCTGCAATTACTCTCATTGGGTCTCATCTATCGACAGATGGACATTGTTCCCGATCCTCTCGACTCTGGAATCTGGATCATGAGTACGGCTCTACTTCTATTCTGGTACGCAAGTCTACAACTAACCGCATCCTCAATGGCTCACGACCTCGGATCGTCCGTAACCTTTGGAGTCGCTACTTGGCTTTT
>JAZADD010000043.1:0-31766 GCA_036124005.1 Thermoplasmatota archaeon | reverse complement strand
TAACACCTGCATCATCGAGACCTACTAGGCTTGGGACGAGAGAGAAGTAAATGGGGAAGATCAACATGAACAAGACAGAACCACCGAACATCGCCTGATTGCGGCGATCTTGGAAGAATTCTTGCATGTCCACGGCACACAACGATGGATACCTGTTCTTCAATGTCCCGCCGAAGTTACTCTGACTCTTCTGAAGACAAAGGTGGCCAATCAACCTCGATTTCTTGGACTCTTTTCACCTTGGGGTCCAAACCCCAAGCCTTCAATCTGCGACGAGAACGCCCATACTCAGGTAGGAAATATCCAATTCGACTACGTTCACCGAAGGTCCATCGATTAGGCATCCGAGGAAGTTCGCGAGCCCATGCACGAATGAAGGACGGCCACATCTCGTGATCGATAACATCAGGTAAAACCCATTCAGTGGTAGTAATTTCACCTGCTGATCCAGGTGTGTGTGACCATGCCTGCATAGCTGCGCCTTCTAAGGGTCCATCATCAATCAGAATACCAAAAGTGCGTGCTGATTGTTGAAGTGGGATTATGATGGCCATTCGGTGCACTGGCCGTTTACCTTCGTGTCGAACTACGCGCCAGCCCGCGGCTTCAGCTGCTAAACGGAATGCTCGAACAGCATCCACTGAGCCGACACAAACCGGAATCTCATGCACTGTGGCGTGTTCCACATACAGGAGAAGAGGTGTTGCCACATCATCACTTCGGGAATATTGCCCGAACACAGAGGGGGTGATCTGCTCTGTGGCGTCCGTCCGGATAGCCGAACGGCCGGGTTATTCTCGAACCAACCCGTCTGAGACGGGGTTCTATGTCTACGGAGAGATCAACCGAAGAGGTCGCCAAGGCCGCCGAAACCGCCGCCATCGTCTTCCTCTTCTTCCTCTGCAGCAGGCGCTTCTTCAGCAGCAGGTGCAGCAGCACCACCACTAGCAGCTGGCGCAGCAGCAGCAACAGGAGCTGCAACAGCCGTAGCCATTGCATCACCGATGTCGACACTAGACAAGGATTGCACGAGAGCCTTCACTCTCGCTTTATCTGCATCCACACCAGCAGCAGTTAGAACCGCTGTGACTGTCTTGTCATCAATTTCTTTCTCAGCCGAATGTAGCAACATAGCAGCGTATACGTATTCCATTTTTTTTCACCTTCTTTTTTGTTTCAACCGAAGAGATCTCCGAGGCCACCAAAGCCGCCTTCTTCCTCCTCTTCTTCCTCTGCCTCGGGCTCTTCAGCTGCCGGAGCAGCCTCATCACTAGTAGACTCGGCTGTAGCTGCTGCCGTTTCGGCTGCAGCACCGAGCATCCCGGCGAGTTCTTCGTCCAGGGCAGAGGAATCAAGATGGCCCGCAAGAGCCAGAGCACGCGAATGTGCGCGAGACACGAATATCGGGAGAGTCTTTTCGTTGGAAATTCCCGCTTCGACAGCGACATTGAATGCTTCTCCACTCGCCTTAGCGAGTAAGGTAGGCATGGTTTCAGATGCATACCATGAGATGTTGCAAGCAAGATTGAATGCACCCGACATTGCAGTGATGACATCACTACGGAATGCATCGTAATCGATGTTGAGTGAAGGGGCCGGCATGACCGTGCCATCTTCAAGAACACCCGAAAGAATCAGACCGATTTCAATTGGGTTGATACCAAGTTTGGAGAGCATCATACCCAACTCTCCTTCAATTGGCTGACCGGCTTCAACAACAGTAGTTGTCTTCTGAATCACAACCTTTCCTTTGTCGATCTTTGCTGGAATGCCTACAGCACCCAATTCACCAACAATAGGTCCTGGTGCGAAATCTGTCTCACCTTGTTCGACTACTATGTCGCCTGGAGCAAGTTCTCCATCCTTTGCAGCACGACCCTGGCGTGTTTTGTTTAGTTCATCAGAGAGTTGGAAAGCATTGTACTGGTCGGTGTGAACAATCATGGGTTGGATGACGCCCTCAAGAAGGGTCTCCAAATCATTATCTGGAAGTCCAGCATCATTCCAAGCCCGGCGAATCAAGGTCTTCTTAGCCATGGTAACAGTCATGCCACCACGGAGATTCGCACGCATATCAAGCATGTTTGTAGCAGGAACTCCTGCAATATCGACAATACCAACAATACCAGGCTTGCTAAGAATGCCCTGAAGGTCTGCGACACGATCCTTCTTCCACTGGGCTGCCTTAGGAATCAATGGACCACCTCCACCTTGACTGATGGACCCATGGAGGTCTTGATGTAACACGATCGGAGGTTGTTGGTTCCGCGTTCCAGCTTGCCGACAACACGTGTCCAAACGGCCATAGTGTTGTCAGTCAACTCCTCGACAGACTGAGCGCGGGAACCGACTGCACCATGGAATGTAATCTTGTCACGAGATCTAATCGAAGTCGTAGTTCGAAGACCAGAAGAGAGTGCTGCAATATCCATAACAGGTGGAACCGGGCGTGGCATCTTTCCACGAGGACCGAGAACTTGACCCAAGTATCGACCTACGCTGCCCATATGCGGAACTTCTGCTAGGAAGAAATCGTGTTTCTTGGCAATCTTGCGAGCGCGTTGGCGGTTACTTCCAAGGTCCTCAATCGTAGTTGGATCGATTACATGGATTCCTGCATCCTTGGCTTTAGAGGCCATCTCGCCAGAAGCAAACATAGCAATCGAAATGTCCTTTCCACGGCCGTTAGGTAGGCGGATTTCTTCCTGGATTCTGTTGGCCGGGTTCTTGAGGTCAACATCCTTGATGGTGAATGAAATCTCGATAGTTTCGACAAACTGGCGTTCAGGCGCCTCATCTAGTGCCTGTTGAATCGCTTGCTGAATCATCTCTCTCATTTGTCGTCACCTCCACGGTCTACGAGGGCGGAACCCTCTCCCGTACTGCGTGACAGACTTAGGCGAAGTGCGCTTCGAACGCCCCCTCCTTCATCTGCTTCAATGCCTCCTTAGGCTCGAGTCCTTCTACCCTCACGCGCATTGCAACGCAAGTTCCCATAACTTCACGACAGCGCGCGAAAAGTGTGGCGCCAGTGAGGCGTTCCTGCTGCTTGTTAGCGATCTCTTTGACCTGCTCCATTGTCAGATTCTCCGTCGATGCTTCCCAACTTCCGTTGCACTTGGCAACACCAAGGGTCTGGTTGATGACATGAGGCGTCTCATTACGTGCAGACATCCCCCAATCACCTCCTAGCATCGCGCCGACTTGCTTCCTCTATTTAATCGAACCGAATTACTCACTCGACCCTCTGGGTCACGCGAACCTGATCACCACGAACAGTGAGAGGGATTGGAACCATTGCATCAAACAACTCAACCGTAATCTCTTCCTTACTATCTGAGATGTTGGTAACACGAGCACGTTGTCCCTTGAAGGCACCTACGCGAACTTCGACAACATCGCCCTCGGAAATACCAGCAGTGGCGGCCTTAGGCTCAAGATGAGGGAAGATATCTCGGAATGGTGCCTCTCCACCGAGAACCTTGCGCACATTCTTCATTGGAGTGGTTCGATTACCAGCACGACCTATGATTTTCTCAACATGATGTTGAGCTGATGCTTCGACAAAAATGTAGCCGCGCATATGATCAGATTGTAGAACTGAATGGATCTCATCCACTGTGTCTGCTAGAGAGCCTGTGCCACTGAGGCGCGCACGAATCTCATTGGCAGCATTGGCCTCCTGACCGATAGATGTCTTGAGAATGTAGAGGAATGTGCCCACATCACCGTACATCTCAACAAGCGATGGGATTGTATAACGATCGATGTCATTCTCCTTGCGCATATCGCCTGGGTCAATCCATTCTGCTTGGGAATAAAGTGCAGCGGGATTAACCATTGTTTCAGAGGTCTCAACAAGGATTGGGGTAACATCTGTCAGACGGTTACCGAAGGCGATTCCTCGAGGAGTTCCAGAGCGAACGTGCTTCAAGGACTCGCTTGAGATGCCTGTAGCTTCCGTAATTCGCTTGAAGACAACATCAAGATCCTCTGCATCACCAATACCGAAAACGCCATCCCACGCGAGAGCTAACTCGCTGACAGCATCAGAACGCTTGAGGATAAGCACCTTCTCTTCATTACGGAGGAAAACAACGAATGCATTGGACAACTCAAATCACCTCATCATGGCTCAAACTGGACGCTCTCCGTAGGGGAGGTCAACCAATCGAAAAAAGAAGGAAGGAGGTTGTCCATTAGCCAGAGCACTCCGAATCCAATGGCACCCAATACAAACATACCAATCCCACAAACGATTACCGTCTGACGGAATTCAGTCTTGGATGGCTTGCGCGCCATCTTGATGATGCGCGCCCAGTCGCCTCTTTGACGGCGCCTGAACCAAGATTCAATTTCATCTTGCATGGCTTGCGCTCGTTGTTCAATACCATTCGGGCCATCGCCTTCATCTGACATGGTACAACCTCAGCCTTCGATGCGACTTCCGTGTTCCATTTAAGCACGACGGAGCGATTGGAGCCTTTCATGTGATGAATGTCGCGGACCGTGAACGGATACCTTGAGACCGATTCTGGAGTGATGTCCCATGGATTTGTTCACTTCGCACACCGGTTAAAACAATGAGAACTCTGAGTTCTTCGCTCATAGATTCATCCACAGTTGCACCCCAGATTATACGGGCGTGAGGATTGATACTCTCACGAATAATTTGAGCACACATTTCCGCCTCACCCAAAGTGAGATTCTTGCCAGCAACAACGTTAACCAAAGCTCCACGAGCATCAGAGACATCGATGTCTAAGAGTGGAGATTCGAGTGCCTGGCGCGTCGCGTAGTCGGCACGATCGGGGCCGCGGCCTTCTCCGTATCCAATCATCGCTGTACCTCCACCATTGACCATAACTGAACGAAGGTCCTCAAAGTCGAGATTCACAAGACCTTCCTTTGAGATCAATTCAGTGACCCCGGCAATTGAACGCATTAGTAACTCATCGGCGACTCGGAAGGCAGCTCCAATGGGAAGATCTCGAACTCCTTCAACCTCAAGTAAACGATCATTTGGAAGGACGACGACAGTATCGCATACTTCACGCAGACGTTGTAGACCCCAATCAGCATTCTGTCGCCTCTGGGTTCCTTCGGAAGTAAATGGATAGGTAACTACTCCGATAGTAAGAGCACCTGCAGCCTTAGCTAAACGAGCGATGACGTGCGCACTTCCAGTACCAGTTCCTCCACCTAAGCCTGCAGTCACGAAAGCAAGATCACAATCATTGACTGATTCGGTGAGATTTCGCTCGGATTCTAGAGCCGCTTTCTCCCCCATCTCAGGGTCGCCACCGGCCCCTCTTCCACGAGCTGTGCGTCCAATTAGCATCTTATGCTCCGCATTGATCTTGAGAAGATGTTGAGCATCTGTATTAATCGCCCACCCAACCACGTATTCATCGTCAAGAAGGCCTTCATCTGAGAGTCTGGATACGGTATTGTTGCCACAGCCACCGCACCCAAAAACGCGGATTCTAGGCTGTAACGTCTTCAGAAGATCGACTAAATCTTGCTCTTCCGGAGAAGGCATCTGTTGTGCTTCAGGCGCATCATCCTGAAGCTCCAAAACGCGGTCGATTATGTGGCGCATGCGTGCAGCGTGCTCGCAGCCATCATAACCGTATCGTCGACGATTGCTTACTGCATCGCGTTTCTGAAGCCTTCTCGAATAACCGACGCTAGTAAAGCAAACAGTCAAGCCAGAGCCGCCCCGATGAGGGTCATGCTTGGTAGCAGGCGTCGGACTGGGCTGACGTGGTCCCTACTCCTACTGTTCATCATGTCTAGCCTGATAGTGATGGTCCAACCATCGATGATGCCACTCGACGAATCGGATACAAAAGTGGATTATGTTCAGCCTCTTCAATGGACTAGAAACGTCCACCCCCCAGGAGGAGGGGGGCTACAGGCTGATCTCTGGATTCCACAGACAAACGGCGCTCTGTGGGCATTGGATTTCTCTCCAAATGAAGAGCATATTGCAGCGGTTGATATCAATCAACGCTGGCTAATGGTCTGGAACATAACCGATGGTCGCAACATCATGACTGCTGCGCATCCGGATCCACTTGTAGATGTCATCTGGCTTGATAATAGCCATATTATGATTGCAGATTCAGACGATGATCTCGTAGTTTTTGAGATTGAAGATGATGGCGGTTCGTGGCCAATGAATGCCTCTAATGGGCATCAAATGTCTTGGACAAAAGGATTCACTGGAGCGAAAGATGGATTCCTCTGGGGGATGGATCTATCAGAGGATGGAAGTCGGGTCGTTATTTGTGGTGAAATCGATGACCCAAACATCCCCGGTGAAATTGTCAGCGTTGAAACGTCTTACCTGACCGGAGGGCAGGGAACACCTACCACAATCTATACTTCTGACCAACCAATTGACTGTTCCTTTTCTCCTAATGGCAGTATGGTCACAACCGTTTTGAGAAATCCTTCTGGAGTCGTGAATCAGGATAGAGTAGTTGCACATAATATCCCCGATCTCTCTCCACTCTGGGACCGAGCCATTGGTGGCGCAGAAGCAACTGCATGGGCAATTGATTGGGAACCCAATGGAATGGGATACACCATAGGTTGGAATCGACCCAGTGAAGGAGTTGTGACCCATTTTCGACACAATGATGGAACAATCGATTGGTATTCACCAATTCCACAGGATGTATCGTCTCTTGAATGGAGTCCTGTTGGTAATGTCGTCGTAGTCGGGCTACATGATCCCGGACGAATGATGATTATTGATCAGGTGGGTACCGTCCTCAACGACTTAGGTTGGCATAGTACGGTCTCTGGAGGGGCGGGGGTTCCTGCCGACGTCCTCGATATCTCCGTATCCGTTGGAGGTATGATGGCGTCTGCAGGTCGAGACGGAAGTATTGAGATTTGGAGAGGACCCGTTACAACACCAGAACTTGTAGGCGTCCTTGGCAATCATCTCACGCGCGAAGTGGCAATGCATCCACGGTTCAATCTCCTAGCTATGGCTGATTCGTCTGGAACGATGAGTGTTCGAAATCTCACCACTGGAAGTATAGATCGACAATGCTTTCATCCAGACCACGGTGCACCGCTGGATAATATTCCATACGCAAAAAGCGTCGACTGGGGAGATGATGAATCCGTTCTAATCGGATTCAGTGATGGAATGATTGTTGCCTGTGACGAACAGGGAAAGAATGTCTTAATGCACGATCTCTCCAATCAAGGAACCTTGGAAGTAATGGGAAGAGTCCGTTACCAGTCCACTGAACTAATCGTTGCGACTTACGGGGAGAATGCAACCAACACCAGCGCGGATGGAGTGGTAGACGTACTTTCTATTTCATCAGGTCAATCACTTCGTCAATGGAATTATGATGATGTCCATTGGACTGTCTCCTTCGGGCCAAATCAAGAAGTCATGAGTTCCGTTAGTCAAAGTGGACAGGTTAGAACTTGGTCAACAATCGATCCAGATCCAATGATGTGGTCTGACAATGGTATCGCCTATAGTCACGAGAATTACTCAGGAGCAAATCAATGGTTCAATGAATATCCCGTGCTTGTCACAGGAGGTTGGGATGCAAAAATCAAGATGTATGATTCAACACAACAGGTTCTTGTTACAGAAATCGAAGCCGCAGCAGAAATCTTTGACTTTGCACTCGATGCCCAAGGCCCCCGTATCATCGTCGGATCGGGCGATTCAGGAACTTCTTCAACAGGACGAATCCAAATCTTTGACTTAACAACAAGCAATCTGATCACCTCAATGAACACCATTGGAATCCCGAGAGGTATCGAACTAGATCAAGATAGAAACGTGGTTCTAGTGAATCATACTGGAAGCATAGTTCGCTTCGTATCAGATGTCGATCAAGATGGTGTACCGGATGACAGTGATGCTTTTCCAAATGATCCAACACAACATTCAGATTTGGATGATGATGGTTTTGGGGATAATCCTGCAGGAAACCAACCAGATTCATGCCCTGATCAACCAGGTAATTCCTACGAAGACAGATACGGATGTATCGATACAGATGCCGACGGATGGTCTGATTCAACTTCGAATTGGTTGGCACACCCTCTTGGACTCGCTGATGCCTTCCCAGATGATCCATACCAGTGGTTGGATACCGACGGTGATGGAGTTGGAGATGCGCACTCATTCACGATTGCAAGCAATGGAATGAGGATTGATAGTGGGGATGCTTTTCCAACCGACCCGACACAAATCACGGATCGAGATGGAGATGGATGTGGGGACAATTACACATATTCTATTGATGATCTTGGTTACCGCGTGCCTGCGAACGGCGATGCTTTTCCAAATGATCCTCTCCAATGTCATGACCGTGATGGAGATGGAATGGGCGACAACTATTCCTACACTGTAGATCCAAATACCGGACTTTTGATTGAAATTGGGGATCGATTTCCATTCGATAAATTAGCCTGGCACGACCCTGATGATGACGGATGTGTTCCCTCAAGTGCAACAGGTCTCCCATATGATCACGACTCAACCGATTCTCTCGTATGTGCTGCGCCAGAGGAACCCGAACCTGAAGAAAATGATACAAATTCAAACGTAAGTCAACCAGATTTGAATACAGACAGCGACGGTGATGGAATCCTAAACCAAGATGATCTTTGTCCAAATGAAGCCGGATTGTCTGCAAATGCAGGATGTCCAGTTACATCATCGGATAACGCAAACAATGGTATTGATGAGAATGAGAATCAGGGTGATGAAGAAGAAGCAAGTAATTCAGGGACTCTGATGATTGTAATTGTCTTTGGACTCCTGATGTTAGGAACTGTGGGTTTCCTAATTCTTCGCAACAAGGAGGCGAACTCCTCTAACTCTGGAACACCAATCCAAGAAATCGAAAGATGTCCTGACTGCAACGGTGTTGCACAGGAAGCTGTTGAGAATGGTAATCGGTGGACATGGTGTCCAGCATGTAGAAAATGGCTCCAATACAAGGGCCCTGCATCTTGATTAGGATGACGAATACGAATGATAGTCCATTGAAGGTTGTAAAGAATCGATTGCTGCAGCGAGGCGAGCATCTGCTTCTCTTTCACCAGCTTCAATCTGTGCAGTTTCAGTATCAATCCTTACCAAACAGGATTTCGCCTCCTCATTGATTGCAGTGTTCAGACCTAATGATGAATCGGCTACACCATTCAAGATACTTCGAATTCGATCAAGGTCCACCAATGAACCCGCACCATTACGCATCCCCATAACACCACCAATACGCTCAACCCCTGAACTTCGATTAAGCGCTTTGAGGAGTTGCAAAGCATCTCTATTTCCACCTTTCAAAGAACCACGAATTCGCCATCTAGAGCCGATCTTTGAGAGGCGAGCTTCTAGATGATCTCCATCAATACGAATCGCTTTGTTGAATCGGCTAATTGCACTTCTCAAGCGGCCCCGTTCGGACTCGATACGACCATGGAGAATTAAATCATCAACTTCCAGTGTTTTCTCAACGGACAAAGCATCTCCATCTCCCGACGAAATAACCTGCTTTATGTTGACCTTGCGAGCCTTTGCCAAACGACGTGCTGCAGAGTGTGCCTCTGAGTATTGCCCTCTAAGATAGAGGACTCGAACCCATTCACGGAGGGCACTGACTAGGACTGCATCAAGATGAATATCTCTCTTTGAATGGTGCAGATGTGTCGATAACTCTTGGGCCATGACCTCGGCAATTTCGTAACGGCCTTCATCGATGTAACTACGAATCTGAACGACGACCTTTGCTGGGTCGTCCATACCGAACATGTGACTATGCCTCACGAGGAGCGACGACGCACTGAACGACGGCGTACTTTGGGACGTGAACCACCCTCATCATCATCGTCATCATCATCGTCATCCTTGACCTTACGCTTCGTACGCCTCTTTGGACGTGCGACCTTTTCTTGGAACAGATCATCGTCCTCTTCGACCTGCTTCGTTTCGGATTCTTTCTTTTCTTCTGACTTCTCATTGAGAGCACCGAGGTCAGCACGCACATCGTCAGCTGAACCTGTCTCACCCCCTCCCATGAAATCGGCCATCCAATCATCTTCGTCAAGCATGTCCTCCTCATCGCCTCGACGCTTTCTTGCAGGGTTTGCATTCGCCATCGAAGCAGCAACAATTGCCGCAAGTAGGAGAATCAGATTCAGGCCACCCATCACGTAGACAAGGAGGAATGTTCCAGAAAACATCCCAGGAGATACGCAACCAGTCGCAGGGTCTACATCTGTGTTGGGCAAGGTATTCGGGCAACTGTCTTCATCGTTGGGAACGTTATCACCATCATCATCAGGCACCTGCATATCAGCAACTTCGGTTGCACAAACAGTGTATCCTGAAGTGGATCTCTGACAAAGATCCACAATGAACGTAATACGGACTTCTTCGATGTTACCTGCGGAATCACCCGCTTCGACTATCAAGCGTTGACGGCCCTTCTCCGGCCAAGATGCTGCAGGATCTAGATATTCAAAGACGAAGGTTTTGCCATCATTATCAATCGCTGTGATGTCCGTGACATTGAACCATTCCGTACGGATAATTGATGTCTGGTCGAGACCCTTTTCGAACTTAATCCGAACAAATTCGACACCCACATCATCTGTTACACTTCCATGAATCCGAACATACTCTCCGTATAGGTAGGTACTTTCTGGACCAGGGGAATACATCTGAATGTCGGGGTCCTCAACATCTATCGGCCAACCAACTGCGACTGTGGTTCTGGTATTTCCTGCAACATCAACTAGAGTATATTCGACATGGAGATCGCTGTTGACTAATCCTGAAGGGACAGTCATTCGAAGCCGGTAGGTGTCCGCCTTGCCGGGCACCTTCTCAGCACGAACAAGTCCACCTTCCTCAGTGAAAGCATGACCACCAGTCGTTGTGACGTTGATAATTGGGTCCTCGCCAAGGTCCTCATTCACCTTGAAGAGTAGTTCGTAATCCCCTTGTGTTAGTGCTTCTGCAATGAAATCCTCGTCATTGTCATCCTCTCCTTCAACAGTGATGACGGCGGTCGGTGCTGTAGTATCTTCATGAACCAACCATGCGTTAAATTCGTTTGACACGATCGTGTTTTCATTGCCCCACTGGTCGGTCTGAGTTACAGCGTACCAACGATAGCGATCAATTTCATCATCAACTGCAATACTGCGATACATCTGAGTGGTGCTTGCTGATGGCTCGGCAATGGTCTCAAGAAGTGTCCAACCATTCTCGACCGTTGCATTGGTCGCTAGTACGGGTTCATCTTCCCAATTTTCAATACCCCATGGATTACCCGAATGGACCCAGAGGCCGTAAGTTTCGTCCACCTCTTCGAAATCATTGAGCCAAGTCACAAGGACATACTTCGGTTCCGCCATCACCTCTAACATCGGAGACGACATCTGGGGGGCACGGGGATCCTGTGTATCTTCGAGAATAGCGTCTGAGCAATTCTGGATAAAACGTGTATCCTCGTAAGTACCATTCACATATCCATAACGAGCTTCGCTTGTCACACAGTAGTATGTATTCTGGTAAACATTGTCTGGAACTGATGCTTGTGCTGTTTGAACGCCATCTGGAACTGTAGCTACAAGATCAACATTCGAATCATTAACAAGATCTGACGCTGAAGTAAGGCGAGAACCTACGGATCGGTATACGTGGTAATCCTCTCCTTCAGCACCCATCTGATCGCTCCACGTAATTGTGGTCATTCCATTGTTATAGACAGCGGAAACATTAGTGGGTTCTGCAATCCACGGATTGAAGGTATCCTCAAAAATCAATGTTGAGGTAGACCCAGAAGAAAGAAGACCGTCATGGTTACCAATCCAATCAACCACAGTCACGGCGTAATAGGACTCAGCAAGGACCCCTTGTTGTATAATGTAGTCAAACTTCTCTTCACCGGAAGCGACCTCTCCAATGAGTTGTGCCCCTGAGATATTCTGTCCGAAGGGGGTGGGGCTACGCCAGATTCGATAGCGCTCATTCCCGTCTTCAATCGGATCATCGCTCCAAACAACTGTGGTTGTCCCAAATCCAGTTTCAGGAATTGCTGAGAATGAGGCTGCTACCTCTATTGCGGGCGCTGGAGCACGTGAATCCTCACGTACTGAAGTCAGAAGGCTGTTCTGTGTTAGAAGGCGGAAATCCTCGAAGCCCTGGTCAACAATTGTCGCCGTATAGTACACGTTTCGATCAACACCACTGGGGACAGCAATACTGTATGAGCTAGTCCCGGCAGGGATGTCTTGAGCGATGAGAGTGGGGTTAATTTGCCCCCAATTCGTTCTATTTGCTGGAATAGGATGTTCATAGATTCTGATTGTGTAAGCATTCTCTCCGGTCTCAATTAATTGACCTGGGAAGAATACAGGTACTGTGTTCTCCCATTCAAGAATTGTTTGCTGATTTACTCCATCGTAAGTTGCATTGAGGTTGAATACCGAAGTAATCGCATGAGATGTCTCATTCACAGCATCATAATTTTGAGAGACATTCATCTCAACAAATGCCATCTCTGTACCAGAACCGAGCAATGTCGTTACCGCATAGTGGTAACTCCCCTCATTACTATGCGAAGTTAGATGAATTACAGAACGTGCCTGATTTCGACAATTGCCTACGCTCCATTCAGCCTCACAGGCAGGAATACTAGCGAAATGGGTTAGATTTCCATTCTCGATATCAGATGTAGTGATTGGTGCATCTGATCGGTACACTCGATATGTGGCAACTTGGAGATCATTCATTACTTGGAAATCGCTAGTATCCAAGTTATCCCATTGAATGCGAGTGAACTCGTACGTCGAATCCCATGTAACGGAGATATTTTGCGCTTGCAAATCGGAATCGGTCGCGCCTGTTGCTGCGACCTGGGATGCGAAACCGGTCATTGACATGAGGACGAAAATAAGGACAAGACCGAGGGACTTCATTCTCGCCATGGCTGGACCCAGTCCGAACTTGGAACCTGACCCGACATGAACTTGACGCCCCTTATGTCATCTATCAGTTAGTTCTGAAAGAGTCCTTTTTCGCCGGAAGAACCTTTCACGGCAGTTGAGACGCCTACTCATGGACGAGCAACGCGTCATCAGCCCATGGCCTAATATCGTCAGTATGTCCAGATTAGGAGCAGTCCCCCTAATTCTCTCGATATATCTACTCTGGTTCGATGGAGAAAATTTCCCTGAATCGTGGGTTTGGTGGACGATTCTCGCAGTATTTGGAATAGGGATGGCTACAGATGTACTCGATGGATATCTCGCTAGACGTCTAGACAGTGTCACTGTATTCGGACGTATGATTGATCCACTAATTGACAAGATACTTATTCAATCGATGCTGATTCTAATGGCTGCTTCCCCATGGACTTCTTCACTAGTTCCATCGTGGGCAGTGGTTCTGATACTTGCAAGAGAGGTACTCATTACAGGTTTCCGAGGATACGCTGAAGTCCAAGACATAGATTTCTCCGCCAGTTCCCTAGGTAAAGGGAAGACTACAAGTCAAACGGTAACTATCCTGATGATTTTGGGTGGATTCGCTATGCACGGGTCCTCTATGGCAGACATGATTTACGCAGATTTCTGCTTCTGGATGATGATGCTAGCAACCTTCCTTACGGTTGCCTCTGGAATGGAATATGTGATTCGTCTGAGAAATGCATTGAATCAGGAAGAAGAGAGCCAGTCAATGTGAGGATGGCAATCCGGGGCTCCGGAAGAAAGCCATTTCTCGATATTCATCCAGAGGGTTGGCGGTGATACATTCGTGGAATCGAATTCTGCAACTCGTCCATTCGGCCTATCGCCCCAAGGCCCACCAACCATCTCCCATTCAACATTCGATTTGATTTTCCAACTAGGGTAATCACGAGATTGGAGGCGGACCTCAAGAATAGAGGGAGCACAACGAATTATCGCACTGGCCCCAACAGGAAGAAGATGGCTAAGATGGCCATCAATCAATATCGGGACATCGAATTCAACCACAGATGCAAGGCCGTCAATATCGATGGGGCGAGCTAAATCATCATCCTGTTCCAAAATCATACCATACTTTTCAGCGAGTGCAGTAACTGTCGTAACTCTCCAGCCTGCTTCCATTGCCAATGTAGCAATAGTCGTCTTACCGGTTCCTGGACTACCGGTGAGAGCAACAGCCAAGGGTGGTTCCACAAGGGCCGCTTGAGAACCGTTGGCATGAACGCTCCGCCCCCCGGAACCTTCACGCTCCGAATGTTCCGTCGATACACTATGTCCGATGAGGAACACACCGAAGAAGCAACCGAATCTCATGTAGATCATGAAATCGAAAGCGGGGTAACTGCAATCTTAAACGCCTGCAATCCAAGGTCTTCGCCATTGAATTGGCTTCTTCTTGCGGTTCCTTTCGCAGCCTACACTTCCATTGCCCACCTTGACCCAGGGATCCAATTCATAGCATCTCTAATCGCTATCATGCCGCTTGCATTCTTAATGGGAAAAGCCACCGAAGAAATCGCTACTAAGACGTCGGAATCAGTTGGAGGATTATTGAATGCAACATTTGGAAATGCAGCAGAAATCATCATCGCCATAGTTGCGATTCTAGCCGCATACGATGCACTCAAGGCCGGAGAGAATGGTACCGCCGATGTATACATTCACCTTGTACAGGCGAGTTTGATTGGTAGTATCCTCGGGAATCTTCTACTCGTCATGGGTTTATCCATGCTCTGGGGTGGAATTCGTTATCGTCGTCAAACATTCAATACTCAGGCCGTAAGTGGAAATTCAACTCTTCTTCTTCTTTCTGCCATTTGTCTGATTCTACCCACTGTGTATCACATCGCCCTATCTTCTGGAGGAGGATGGACGGAATCTGAGATTGTTGATGGTGTTCTGATGGTTTCGAGATTAGCAGCTATCATTCTAATGGTTACGTATGGTTTACTCCTTTTCTTCCAATTGAAGACGCACTCCGATCTGATGAGTAGTGAAGGCGGTCATGGGCATGAAGAGGCAACTATGACGTTGAAAGACGCTGCAATCCTGCTGACAGTCGCCACAATCTTCGTCTCGTGGATGGCCGAAATTATGGTTCACTCCGTAGAATCTGCTGGAGAAACCATCGGATTACCAGCTGTATTCATCGGTGTAATTTTGCTTCCTCTCTTCGGCAATGCTGCTGAGCATTTCACTGCTGTAGTCGTGGCAGGTAAGGATAGAATGGATCTATCGTTGGGAATCGCCATCGGTTCTTCGGTGCAAATTGCAGCCTTTGTTGCGCCACTAGTCATCCTCCTTGCTTGGGCATTGGGTGTCGATCTAAGTTTCGAGTTTGGTCTGTTAGAAACATCTGTCTGTATGCTCTCCGTTCTAATTGCTAACAGCATCTGCCGGGATGGAGAATCAAACTGGTTAGAAGGTGCGATGCTGCTCGCTACCTACGTAATCATTGGAATCGGATTCCTATTCCATCCGTAATCATTCAGATTCTAGATTAAGGTCACGTGCAATCTTGTCTTGTCCTGCAAGAAGTATCGAACCTTCCGATACTATAGCTTCAAAATTAGAGGCAGGGAACCGTATATCCACGCGAGAGCCAAAACGGATCATCCCAATCCTCTGGCCACGCCTTAGTGGTTCACCTGGACCAACGAATGGGATGATTGTTCTAGCAGCTGCACCAGAAATTTGTGTAATCTCCACTCGATCCTCGGTCTCACCTTCAACAACAGTACGAATTCGCTCATTCCCTTCACTCTCCTTCCTCGATGCCCGAAGATGAGGTCCACGCCTCCGACCCTTGCCAGTCCGATGCTCCATATGCACAATACTGCCAGCCAATGGGCTACGCTGGACATGCACATCAAGAGGTGACATGTAAATTGCAATTCGAATAGAATCAGTGATAGATTCCTCACCTTCAGATACCTTCTCCCAACGCTGTTCTGTTGAATATCTCAATGGTTCAGAACATGGTTCAGGAAACCAATCTCCCATGTGAGGATCGACCTCAATCCCTCCGCCTTCTACTTCTTCTTGAGTTGGGCGTCTACCCGTAGATCGCTCACGAACAACGAACATAACACGACCATCTGCGGGACTGACAAGCAGACCATTCTCACGAGGTATTAGACGATCTGGATCTCGATGAAAGAAGCCTATGAATGCACTACTACAAGCCAACAAAACGCCAACAAGAGATACGATTCCGGAGGGGTCCGCAACAAAGACAACTATCATGAAAATGCTCAGAGACATGATGCCCAAGAGCAATGTCGGACCAATGCCTGGCGGCGCAATGCCGGCCACGGTTCTCACTCTTCTGAATCTGAATCCGTTCGAGCCTGAATTTTGATTTCATCATCATCTGTTCCGAGTATGCCATCTTCCCCAGGATCAACACTAACCTCAACATTCTCTCCTACAGGTACTGACTCACCGGTTTTCTGAGCAGTAAGGATTGCTTCCTCCATTCGCTGCTTGAAACTCTCCTGAGCCTTCTGGAATTCTGCGGCCTTCTGGACTGCAGATTCAATCATCTCGTAACGCTCTTTGATTGCCTGATTGAGGTCCTCAAAGACCTTCATATTCTGGACATACCAATCGTCTCGCGCTCCAAGTTCAGACTGTGCTGTCTGAAGTTGCTCGTCGAGTTCTTCGGTAATCTCGTATACTCTTCCGAGCATAGCGCGTTCCTTGGAATATTTCTCCTCCATCTTTTCAAGTTCAGGTTCTAGATGTTCAACACGCTTGTTGGACTTCGCAGAATCAAGTTCAAGTTCACGAATTCGATTGTCTTTCTCAGAAAGAAGATGTTCCAAACCTTCTCGCTCAATTTCTCGATTGAGGGCTTCTTTCTCAAGGACCTCAATCAAAGCCTGCTTGTCCGCTATCTCGTCCTCCGCCTTTCGATAGGCTTCGTACAATCGCTCCAATCTCTGAGTCTCCTCTGCAAGTCGAGACTCGAGCCGACGGATGGTCATCTCAGGCGTGTCTTGGTCTTCCACCTCATCATCGCTCAGGGGGTCCATCGACACCTCCAGAACACCTTCTGCTTTAACCCCGGCGGCCATTTTGCAAACAAGGGCATACTACTGGTTGTGATTACTAACTTGGACAAGCCATTCATCCGCTGCTGCAGTTAGAGACATAGCAACGGCGAGTGTCAGGTTCTTCGCTGCGGGAATGTGTAACTTCTCATCAGGGCCATGTGCATTTGCATCGGGCCCCATCGATCCAGTCACAAGGAATCCGGCAGCGGGGAATCGGTTTTGCATCATCGAAAGAAACGGTATAGTACCGCCTTCAAACAATGGCATCCAATCAGCTCCATAGAGATGTTGAGCAGCCTTGTTCAATGCAGAATCAATCGAACTAGGGAGAGTGGATGCATGAAAACCATCAGCAACGGCGTCAGGGATGTAAGTTACCTTGGCACCATGAGGTGGATTGTGTTCTAATGCCTCTTTCATGGCTTGTGAGGCAATCTCTGCATTGACATCAGGCGGGAGTCGCATAGAGAGTTTGAATTCCGAATATGGCCGTAGCACGTTCCCTGCTTCAGCAATTGGAGGGAAACCATCCGCTCCAGTCACTGCAAGAGAAGGTCGCCAATTTCCATTCAACACGACTTCTACAGGATCAAGAACCTGTGGTTCGACACCCTTGAGGAACGGATAAGCAGACCAAACAGTTTCTCCTAGAACACTAACAATCCGCTCTGCTTTATCTCTCAGATGTGAACCAATCTCTGTATTGAGTTCAGGAAGGAGCACTTCGCCAGTGCTGGAATCTTCAATTCGAGAAAGAAGATGACGAGCAATACGAAAAGTCTCAGGAATGATTCCTCCCGAAAGACCAGAATGAACGCCTTCTCTCGATACCTCCACTCGAAGCGTTCCTCCGACAAGACCCCTGAGAGATTCCGTAACCCAGATGTTCTCGTAATCACCAGCGCCCGAGTCGAGTACAACGATTAGATTAGGGCTGCCAATTTCATCCTGATACGTGTCTAGATAAGCAGGGAGATCGTAGGAGCCTGATTCCTCACAAGTCTCGATTAGAAAACGGCATCGTGGGTGAGGTAATCCCATCTCTTGCAAACTCTTGACTGCCAAGGCACAGAGGTAGCCACCATACCCATCGTCAACACTGCCTCGTCCAAACAGGTAAGGATCTTCGCGAACAGGCTCAAACGGATGCTTTCCTTCAGACCAAAGTTCAGTTACGGGTGGCTGTTTATCCAAGTGACTGTAAAACAAAACATCGCCTGGGGCCGATCCATCTATGTCGATAATAAGAATTGGACTGCGTCCCTCGATCTGATGAACATTGTATGACATGCCATCAAGATCAATAGAATCTAACCAAGAACTGAAGAGTTCAATGACTGCGTCCAATTCCCCCCTTGATGCCCAGTCAGAATCAAACGCTGGCGATTGCGCTGGAATTCGGACAAAATCTTCGAGAGAAGGTAGAACTGATTCCTCCCACATTGTTTCGATGTACTCGCGCATTCTGACGACGTCGATTCCAGGCATGAAGCCACGTGATTGAAGTCAGCACATTGACCCTTCGCTCAGGTATCCTCTGGACCACAAATAGGTAGAGAGCCTCTTGAGAATGGACAAGCCCGACATATCTCTGCATGCTTCAATGGAAGACGGGGGAAAGCATTCGGATCTGAATAACCTCCATGATCGATGTGTACTAACTCATGAATGAGGCGTTCAAGATCAATGAGAGTCTGCTTGTATAGAGATTCATCCATCTGTACAAGACGACCGCTAACCCCGACCCAAACAGCGGGTCTTTCGACAATTCTTGGAAGTAGACCCATCTTCTTTCTTACATCTTCCAAACGTACGAGAGCCAAGTGATATAGTACAAGCTGATGTCGATGCTTCGATAGAATTTCCATCTCTGCATTAGACAAAACTCCATCTTCTGAAACTTCCAGAAGAGTGCCTTCAACGGATTCGGGTGGATCCCATATCAAATGTGCATCCTCCGTCTTAAGATCAACAGGAAGAATACGAGAAGAATCCCCATCGGAATAAGCTACAACGAGATCTACTAGGCCACTAAACCTCCCTTGTGCATGTTCTGAAGTGATATGCGTTCTAGGGCCCCAAGGGGACCAGTTTCCAATCTCAATTGGGGGGCCTTTGACCGTCATCTCAAATCCAAAGGGTAATTCGGTTCTAACACCATCTAAACAGCCCCATTTTCCCTTCTCATCTATTAGAAAACGGCCAAAATCTGAGTCGCGGAGAATTTGGATCATGCGGCCTACAACATCTGCCGTCAAATCTCGATCTGCTGAACCCGTCAAAAGCTCATCGAAAATGCCAGGAAGGATTGCTTCAAGTTCTTCACCAGCCCATCGAGAATGCGAATCTGAAGTCCAATCTATTGGCAAAGAAATCGCTGAAGAATTCCTCGCAGGACTTGGAGCCCCTATTTCGACGAGTCGATGTACAATACTCCCCAGTACATTGGGAGGAGGTAATCCACTATCAGAATCAGGATTCTTAGCTAAACGTACAACCTCTCCCTGTAATCCAATATGACGTTGGAACCAATGACGGCGTATACAGGATTGTGCTATATCCAGACCTGCAGGCGTTAAATCCGAGGTTAGAATCTCATGCACCTTTGGCGCAGGTAGTGATACTGATTTTGCAGAATCAAGAGTCGAAAGGACTTCTTCAATCTCAGTGATTGTCTGAATTACCGTCTTTGGTTGCGAACGTTCAAGGAAACAATCAGGTGAATGGTAAATCCGTATTCCGATTCCTTCGTTCTCATCGATCTGAAGATTATGCTGAACAGAAAGCGGATCTATCGTCAAAGTGTACTTCTTTGGAGTAGTTGTAGGAACGGTCGCCTCTTCCAGACCACTTAGCCATGGTGATTCAACACCTTCTCGATGAGCTGACTGGCGCATCGATTCAATGAGCATTGGTCCGAAACTGGGGGTTGCGCCTTGGACAATATCTAGACTTATTCCCTTACCATCAATCCAACTTGCACCTCGGGGAGAACCGGATATGATTAGTCGCTCTTCGGCCCGAGTCGCTGCCACGTACAGAAGTCGCCTCGCCTCTGCATGACGTTGTGACTGATTTAGCAAAGTGGATAGTTCCCACACAGGTGATATTGGGTCCTCAGACGCATCAGGCCAAGGCTTTGGATGGACACCGAATATGTTGGGAGAGACGATTAAACGATCTTGAAACTCATGCGTTGCTTTGGTTATTGATTCACCAAAAGCATCTGCAAGAATAACCACTTTTGATTGAAGGCCTTTCGACTTGTGAATAGTCATGAGGCGAACTGAACCTGCGGCGGTGAGTGTTCGCGCCTCTGCACCATCACCCTGATCCTTCATCCTCATCAGACGATCTGCCAGTATTACTGAATCTCCGCCTACCTCTAATCTAACGTCATTCACCATTGCGATAAAAGACGCAATATCGACGCGATTATTCGCCGTAGGATGGGCGACTAGTAAGTCACTGTAATCTGCGGTTAATTCCAATGCCTCAAGAATCCGGCCAGTGCGAGCGCAATTCTCCCACTGGCGAAACAAAGCCTTCTGTTCCTCAGATGATGTCTGGTCAATAAGCCGCGAAATCAGGTTCACACCGCGAGGTGCTTTCCTGAGATAATCATCTATCATTGAGTCACTCATGCCTACAAGCACAGAACGAGCGACCCAAGCCGCATGATGCCGATGACTAGGACGAGCAAGGAACTGGACTAATCCCATAAGTGGATCAACCACTTGACGACTGAGAAGATCACCTTCCTTGTCTGCTTGAACTGGGATTCCATGTGCACGGAGTCCAGCGACTATCGGATCCCTCAATTTCCGGCTAGGGAGAAGGACCATTATGTCCCCTGGGTCCACAGGATTGCCCTCTTCCACATGACTATGGCCACCTGAAGCCGTTCGAATTTTGCAGTCGGATCCGTGAATAAGAGCGCGTATTCGTTCAACAATGAGAGTCGCCTCTAGTTGCTTACGATCTGGTTTTCCATGTAGGAAAGGGTCGATTGGGTCAACTAAATCTTCAGGGACAGTGGAAGCGATAGTTGGCCCAATAGGAAGCAACCATTCGAGGACACCTTGTTCATCAGAACGTTGTTCACAAACATGTAATTCCTGATGCTTGGCATACCAATCTGCACGACTAAAGGTCTGATGGCGAGAATCAAAGAGATCGCTCCACCACCGATTCATGACCTTGAGAAGACCCTTGGAAGTACGATAGTTGATGGCTAGACGCACATGTCCATTACGACGATCGGAAATCTCTCCAAGTGGTAAAGGTAACAACGAATCTGTCACATCAAATCTAACTTCAGCATCCAAGGTCTTTCGATGCGCTGCCTTTCTCATAGAGGCTCGTACAAAGGTCTCATGGAGGGCTCGAGGATCACGACTCCATTCATCCGTACGCAAAGCATTCTTTCCTTGAAAAACACGAACGGTGTCAAACTCGTATTCATTGATACGACGAAGATGTTCTGCATATCGATGGAAAGTAGCAACTTGTGCTTGCCTGAACAAGTAGATGCTTTGCTTAAGATCCCCCACATAGCAGATTGTGGGCTCCCATTCCAAATTCTCATCGGGGGGATCTCCTTCGACACGCAATCGCTTGCCCCAGAGTCTGGAGAGCAATTTCCATTGTCGAGGATTGACGTCTTGAGCCTCGTCAATAATCATCGCCATGTATCGACGACGTATTCTTTGGAGTATATCCACTCTACACACAAGATCAGCATGGGCACGTTCCGCACCAACGACATCAGAAAATCCGAATGCAACTGGATCATCGATTGCTTGAAGACTCAAATCTAATGCGGTATCAATATGATGATCTGACCACGGTTGTTCATGATCAATTCTGTCAAGAGCACGTATGACTTGGGGTGAATAAAGTTCGAGTCGACATACTTTCGGGCATCGGGCAAGAAGGAGGTCACCTACTGATTCCGCTGTGTCTTCAAAATCATGGAGATCTCGATCTGACTTCAATTTCGATAGGATCTCGGCTGTAGCCTTTTGAATCACGCAGAGATCATTTAGCATCCTTGTTTCCTGTTCAAGATCGAAACGTTGTATCTTCGGAAGACCGTTGCTTGAATACGGAGTCGGCAAATCGATTTTCGGAGCACGAATTGGGTGTCCGGGTAACATTTGAGCAGGGCTGGTTGTGTCGAGATTTCCCACAATAAAGGCCATTCGACGTTCGAAAACATGTTCAGGCTCTGACCAAATGCGATTTGCTCGTTCACTAATTACATTCAACTCATCACTGATTGAAGGAACTGGATTATGTCCTCGTTCCCATTTCGGAGATTTTCCAGGAGGGAGGTATCCCTGTGGGAGAACTTTCGCATTATTTCTGAATAAAGCTGCACCGCCTCCACTTTTCATTCCATCCTGTGAGCAGATAATCCGATGAAGGTGAAAGATACGAACCAAAGCCTCCCATGTAGAGGAAGGAGGTGGAAGATTGAGGAATTCAGCAAGTGCTGCAAACCGAGTTTGTGGATCAATATTTGCGGTCTTACCCTCTGCCCTCATCATATCAAACCAACATTGGATTGGCTCCTGTAGCCTTTCCAACACCTCGATGATTCTGTCCAAATCGAGCCATGCTGTAAATGCCTCTTGAAGGGCTGACTCTGGGATCTCCCCAGATTCATTGCCTAATGCATTCACTACACCTTCAAGAAAAACCGAACGTGTCAGAAGTCCGCGCACAACCTTGCGACAAGTGACTGTGCTTCCCAAAGTCTGAGAAAGACGACTTCTTGCATCAAAAAACTGTTCAACCATATCTTGTGGAATTCCTGCATCAACTGCGTACCCATAACGGCTAGGTTCAGATGACAAGCGCCAAGCCGTATTGACAGCAAGACTCTCCAATGTGATTTTCTCAGCAGTTGAAATCTGATCCTTCGATACGCGCTGCGAAAGCATTGGCCGATATGAAGAAATAAGGCGAGAAAAGAAAGAATCGATGGTACCTATCGGTGCATCCTCCAATAGCATCCGGAACTGATCTGGAAGACCTTGGACGGGGATACGTGAATCAGCACGATCATCTGAAGCGCCACTTGTAGTACCTGCTCGAAGATCTGAAAGTGCTTTTCGGAGTCGATGTTTGAGTTCCTCTGCCGCAGCATTCGTAAAAGTCAGAACGACAACTTCGGTCGGAAGAAGTCCTTGCCATTCATTCAGATCAACTCGTTCATTCTCACCATCAACAATCATTCCTCCAGCCAACCTTCCAGGACGAGTAGGACGCGGTAAGAGCAAAGATGCCCTTTGAACAGGAGCGAGATAATGTTCGATTACCCGTTCAACGATTGTCTTTGTCTTACCTGTGCCTGCGCCAGCATCAAGCACGAGATGAGCGTCAAGATTCAGAGCTAAACGTTGACCATGATTGAGGCTCATCGTGAATCGCCTCCAAGATGAGAAAGTCCACAGATTGATTTGACTTCGCAGTACTTACAAAAACGATCAGGGTTAGGAATTGCTTGGCCGGATATCGCGGCATTAACTACTCTTTGAACCGCTTCAATACGATGTGCTATCCAAGGGCGAAAAGCTGACTCCTTACCCGTACCTGGAACAGAAGATGGAAATCGGAAAATACCTGTAAGATCCTCTGTTTGCACACCAAGAGAAAATTGTGCTAAATGCTCTTTCCAGTCTAAATCAATCTCAAGAAAATGCTCGGTTTCAAGACCAATGTCTGTAACTCCTGCAGCAATTACCTGATCACCTGGATGCTCGATTTCCCAAGCACGAGCATAAAGGGCAAGTTGGATGTCCTCAAACAGAAGTTCGTGATGCTTCTTACGCTTCCTATTCGTCTCCGCCGACTTCATGTCACGGATAGCCACCAATCTCTTTGGTACCCATTCAGAATCTCCTCTAAGAGGGATTACACTATCGGAACCTGAGTCATTAACGAGGGTCCCTTCAGCATCCCATGGAATGAGATCTACTCGATCTATCCAGCCATTGATTCGAATCGCTGAACCATCCTCTTGCTGATCTAATTCAATATGGGGTGAACGAACAGGTTGGCCTTCTTCTCGTTCGATAGAGGAGCCGATTTGGTGTTCCATAACCAATGGAATTGCATCACTTAACGTACGTTCTGCTTCGATTATGCGGGCAAATCTTCCTGCTAAATTCATGTCGCCCCCAGATACAAGCCATGCTTTCCACTCCTGTTCTGTCATTCCAACAAGGTCTCGAAGACGTTCTTCTGTAACCACATCGGAGCGCACGAGCCAGGGTGCATGAGCGTCTAGAAGTTGAGCCATAGAAGTCATCAAACTCTCATCTGTGAAGGAAGATTGGCCTACAGATGGAATAGAGAAATTTGTTCGCTCAACGGACCTTGTCATTCCTAGAGAATCTTCAATCATCCCCTCATAGACTTCGTGAATCAGTATTCCCCTGACACGATTGTCGAGTTCGTCGTCAGGAAGATCGTCCGCTGATGCATCAAGAGCTTTGGAAAGCCAACCGCGGCGGGCACACTGAAGCCAAACTCTGAGGCGAGATGGTGACCAAACCCTAGGTACTGGCCATTGCAAATTCTTTGTTCCACCCATTCTATTATCCATTGAATCAACTTCAATCGTATCAGGAGAAATAGGGCGAGGGTCGATGGAAACAGATGAGCTTTCACCAGTAGAAGATGAGCCCCCCAAAACAGGCCATTCAGGATTCATCACTGGAAGAGTCACCTTGCGATGCTTGGCCATGGGAACTATCTCCATATGACGAGTCGATACCACCCTCGTTCGAACCGTCTCTGGATGATAGACCACATCTGAATCAATTACGAGGGGTTGTCTCCCCATCCGATCTGACATCAAATCGCGTTCATATCGAGACAATATGGCAGATCCAGACAGGGGAGCGTTAGAATCCGGATCCTTTCGTTGAAGGAGACGGGATCCCTGATTGGAACGATTCTCTTGTCTAGAAATACCATGGCTTCTTTCTACAACTATGCTAGGGTCTTCAATCGGGTAAGAAAACACAGACGTGGATTCTGCGATGAGGCAATCCAATTCTTCAATTGTCTCCCATGTCCATCCTTCAGTTTCTCCGACATTCTTAGGAAGAATCGAAGGAGGAGTTGACTCCCACTTTCCTTCTCTGCACCATTCAGCATACGGAGCCACTGGAGGGGTAGATTCGTCAAGATGAGTGGAATCAACCACAATGACTTCTTTTCCTGAATTAAGCAAAGACGAGAGATAATGGCGGGCCTCACGAATGGGTCCATCTGGACGAAGAATACCAAGATGCTGCCGTTCCTCCTCGGAAAGAAGGGGTGGGAGGCGGACGCGAAGGTTCCAATTGTCGGCAAGGGGATCGAGGAGAATCACAAGATCTGCATGACATCCTAACGCTTCTTGAGGAGAACATAGGGTGAATCGCCCAATCGATTTTGACGGGTTTTGTAATTCCCCCGATTCAATCATCGAAATAATCTGGTCTCTCCATTCTCTAGGTTCTACTATGGAACTGAGACCTACAGATTGTTCATTCTCTCTAAGGGAGGATATTGTGCTCAGTAATGTCTGTAATCCGACAACACCATCCTCAATAGTACCATCAAATCGAGATGGTAGAGCAGCATGATCAATCATACCAACCACCCTGTCTAACCACTCGTCGGGAGTTCCTTCGACAATTTCGAATGAGAGCGTCTTTCCTGAACTACAACCAATATGATTGCGTTCATCCATGAGGGCTAGGATATCCATATCATCGAGGATTGGGCGCATGGAACCAAGGATACTCAAGAACCACCACTGTGTTGCCTCCATACGCTTTCCTTGGGCATCATCATCCACATCAGCAGACAGGGCCCGCAACCAATCACCTAGAACTCCGGCCCCTCCAATAAGTCGGCGATCACGTGCGAGATTTTCCAATGAGTCGCGGTCTGGAAGAGGAGATAAATCATCCCAAACAGGATGAGTTTCTGCCTCTTCTGGGTTGAAGATGCGAACTGTACGCTGGACTGCAAGAGCAAGGATTCTTTCTAACGAAAAACCGTCTTCTCCATGAGATAATCCTACTGCTGCGGCTAACCAATGAACAAAGGGGCTGCTTCGCAGGGGGATTGTGCCTCGTGATGGTTGATATCCAACAGACTTGAGTTGGTCGAGATGACTGCGGGGCAATTCTCCACCATTCGGATGAACAATTAGAATATCCTCAATTCCTGAATCGATTGCTTGAGAGACTAAGCGACCCAAAGCTGCAGAAGATTCGCCGTTCTTACGAACATGGATTCGATGGAGGGGGACATCTGGATCTTGGTTCTCAATGGGATGAGGAGGGACCCAATCAGGTAAATCATCCAATGTTTTCACCGGTGGAATATCTGCGAGAAGCCAACCATGCATTCCTAATCGATGAGAACCTGAATGACAGAGTTGGTGTATGGGAACACGAAAAGAGATTGCTCGAAGAATCTCCTCTTGTATTGGCATTAAGGTAGGGGGTTGGTCAAGGAGAACTATTCCATCAAGATGCTCGAGAGTAAATGCGACGCGATTGTCATCAAGAAGTGCCACTAAAAGTCGAGAAAGAAAGCGATTCGGATGAGTGCCATTCAACTGTTTCTCCACATTATCAAGAACGGCATGGAGTCCGCCTAGATGTTCTTCAAGAATTGAGATGGGGGCGCATTGAGACCGTAATACTGAGTCAAGTTCAAGCAAATTCCGCGTCTTAGTTATGGGCCACTCCCAATCAGGATGTGGGTGTAAGACAGGGAAGGCAAGTTCTGCTGCCTTAACTTGCGTTAAACGGTGAATTGTTTGTTCAAGGGCAGGGTTAGATGGAAGAACTCGAGGCTCTCGGAAATCTGCGAATAACTTCTTCGTCAATCCACCAAAAGTTAGATGATTTGTACGATCAACTATGCCAATCTTATCGATAACTGAAGTGAGAAATCTATCACGAGAAATCGAACTAGAATGAATAAAAAGAAGGCGAGGGGGGCCCCCTTCGTTTCTATCCCTAGGGTCGATTGCTTGTTGAAGGGAATGTTCGAAGACCCAAGAAGGTAGGGGGCCTCGTGGAATCTGTTCGATTGTTACCTTCAAACCCTAGCCACCTCAATGGCTCTCCATGTTGAGGGTTGTTAAATCCGCGCTAATTAGTCATCATTTCTCAGTCTAGGAGACAAGGCAGCAACACCAATTACTGCAAGAGTCGATATTACTCCAATCGATGGAATAGTCCGATCAATTGATTCCACAATATCACTAGAACATGGAGTCCAGGAGATGAAGACTGTTGACCATTCAAGAGCTAAAACAAGACGGAGGTCTTCACCATCCCATACATCGGGCATCTGAATTGTGATGGATCCAGAACTGGCATCAGTTGCATTTTCAACACGAACAATGTCTCGAATTACATGAGGATAATACTCTAAACCATTACTTCCATCTTCGTATCTTGCAATATTCTCTACAATGAAAAGAACTGGTGTAACAGAAGTTCCCTCTGGAGCGATGCAATCATCTTCATCTGACCAAATGTCCTCGACGGTTCTATTCAAAATATTTCTATCCATAGACCAAGAGGCGGTTCCGTTAGTAGAATTACCATCATCTGGAGACCACGTTAGAGAGGCCGTCAAACCATCATTGGGGATACTCTTTCCTAAATCGAGACTCATTTGATAATCACCAGAAAGGGTGTCGGCTACTTTGGGAACCGAACCAGAATGGAGCCATTCCCCGTTGAAGACGACAGAGGGAGGTAAACGTTCCAAGCCATCGGTCGCAACCTTGTTTGTAACCCCGTATCTAGCAATCCATCGATCGTCCCCAACTTCCGTACCGAAAGGATCTGAGATTTCTGAGTACTCACGATGATAGTGAAGAATCTCGATGGGTTGGTCTCCAGTGAGTTCCTCAATCGCATGTTCTGAATCAAGGCAATTCCCACACCACGTTGCCGTATACACTTCAGCAATCGTTGGCCATTGATTAGATGGTACATCTCCTGTAGAATTGCTAAGATTCCCTGTTCCAACATCAATTGCAAGACCGCCAAGAAGACCGCTCATCTCCATACCTCCTGTTTCCTCAACATATACTCGCAAACCAGGATGAGGCATAGCCCCCTCTGCCTGAACAGACCCTGCAATGAGAAGAACCAGAAGGAGGGCAATACAACGACGCATGCTTCAAAACAGGGGCTGCCTTAGGTCAATCTTCCGCAGATTCGTGCTCTATCAACGGATGATTCAGGCGCCTCATAGCCCAGGGTTGGTTCCTAAAACGTGCAACCATTTCTTCAATAGTAGCCCACCACGGCCGGCCCTGAGGGTTATGAATCTCCTGAATGGGAGCCAGCCCGTTGAAGATAGCAGTTCTATCCCATTCCAAATTTGCATGGCGTCTCCAAATCTGAGCTTCTGCATCTTCATCACTCTCAAGTTGCCAACCACAAACCGGAAGGAAAGACCTGAGAAGATCTATCTCCTCTTGACTTTGGTACTCATTAGACAGTCTCAGAACCATGAAGGAATCTCCAGGGGCGCGTGGTACCCGAGCTTCAGCCCCAATAGGTGACCCTCTAAGAGAAACTAGAGCATTCGCAATTAATCTGGGAATACGTAGATGTGGTTCAAGATTCGCCAAATCAGCATCAGTCAGCGGAAATACAGGAAGAGGCTCATGCTCTAGATGTCCGTCTTGTTGGTCCCATCCTTCAAAGTATTCTGCCGCGAGAGGGGGCTGAGCATTTCTTTCTCTTTCAAGGGCATTTAGATATCGATTGCGACGTTGAAGATAGCGGAGATTTCTCCCTTCATTCGGCTGTAAATAAGTTTCCCAATCAAAACGATTTCGAGATTCTAACAAATCATTACGTCGAAGAA
This sequence comes from Thermoplasmatota archaeon, assembly GCA_036124005.1. GTDB lineage: Archaea > Thermoplasmatota > Poseidoniia > Poseidoniales > Thalassarchaeaceae > MGIIb-N2. Next base: position 2,763 of record JAZADD010000043.1, on the reverse strand, counting down.
ATTCCGTAATAGTGGATATGAGTGAATGGTTGGCTAGATCTTCTACTAGAATCATGACAATTGTATAGATCTGATCCCCTATCGGCAAAGATAACTGTTCAGGTGGCTGATGAATGCAAATCCCTTGGTATGAAGGTGATTTAGAAGTTCTTCCCGATACCATGAGGCTGTCTCGTGAGTTGTATCTGGGTTTGGTTTTAATCAGATATTGAGCGCCCGATGTGCCTTGGATTTGAAGGGATTGTTCTCTCTCTAGAAGATTGATTCGATTGTTTTCCAGAACCCTGTTCACTAGTAGTTTCGCTGCAGTCTGATCCGGTTTATCTGGAACCGCTGGGGCGACGCTATCAAGGTTCCAATTTTCTAATAGAAGCCAAAGACGATCGTGTTGAGGGGATCCCGGAGGGGACAATTGTGCAGAGATTATCCCTTGCCAAACTGACAGATCCAGTGGCAACTTCCGAATCTTAGTTCGGTTTGCCCTGCTGCGGATACGGATGTGAAGATGTCCATCCCGAACTTGAATCATTGCCTGATTATCATGTTTCAAGAAACTGGGGTCACACCAATCCTCGGTTACTTCTCTCCATCGCTGCAACCAAGGCTGTTCCTCGTACTCTGTTTGAGTCAAGTGTTCAACTGCATAAGGTAGAGCAGTCAAAGCAGAAGAAGGATTTTCAGGATTCCAACGCTGGTTTCCTAGGTCTAGTTCACATCCTGTAAGCTCATTAATCTGTGAAAACAGGACTGAAGCATAACAGAAATCGGCATTTCTTCTATTTCTTCCCAATGCGAATCGAAATGGATGAAAGGCACGTCCGCGACGAATGCTGGTTGCTGGGAAAAGAGTACACAGTATCTTGACGAACCTATTCCAATCGATACTCGCAATCTGTGATTCCTCCATCTTGGACATTATCTTCACGAGATGTCGCCCCGGAAAAGATCTCGACACCTGGATTTTTCCATCCAAAACAACGGTTGAAGGAGTTCCTGGTCCTTCCAAAACGGTTACCCACTGGCCACCAGGCAAAGGGAATCCGCGTCGAAGTAATCGGTGACATTGTTCTATGTCATCTTCATCAATCGCTTTGAAGACATATTGCCGTAGTTTGGCTGCGTCCTCTTCGCTCATTACAGGATTCAGAGCCTTCTGATTACGGACCATTAAATGATGGCCATTCGCCCAACTCCGATCTTTCTCAGGAAAAGATTTCACCAATTCTCTCAATCTACTAAGGGTAGCCTGCGGAGAATATTGGTCAAGAATCTTGTCAACTATCTCGATGTCCTTCTGTCTAATATTGGTGGAGGGCATAGTACGGCTGGTACGTGGACGAATCATCGCGTGACATATTTGTCCCCACCTCATACCATCCATCGCTGGTTCAATTCCGCAACACATGCAGAGATTGCTGTTCGTTCCGTCAGCCCCATCATTGCCTAACATCGGTGAGCATTATCATTGACCCGTTATCAATGAGCGAAGAACAAAATCAGATGGATTCGAATGCTGCAACTGTCCGCTCGATATCCTCGTCAGTGATGTGAAGGTGAGTAACAAGACGAATGGTGTTCGGACGGAGATCAAAGATATCCACTCCCTGTTTGCCAAGTGCTTCAACCACCTCAATGGCAGGACGTTCTGTATCTGCATAGATCATGTTAGTTTGAACTGTTGCAGCGTCGATTGAAAGTCCAAAATTCCCATTCAATCGCTCTGCCAGATTCTGGGCTCGAGCATGATCTTCCACCATCCTATCAATGTGATAATCCAATGCGTACAATCCCCCTGCTGCAAGAATTCCAGCCTGACGCATTCCTCCCCCGAACATCTTTCTCCAACGATGAGCCTCAGCAATGAATTCATTTGAACCAACTAGAACACTACCAACAGGAGCGCCCAAACCTTTGGAGAGGCAAATAGAGATGGAATCATAATCACGGACTATGCGAGCAGGAGATGTTCCAGTTGCAACTGCAGCGTTGAACATACGAGCGCCGTCCATGTGTGCCTGACAATCATTGTCATGAGCAATTTTAGCGATTTCATCTAATATCTCTTGAGGATAACAAGTGCCTCCTCCACGATTAGATGTATTTTCAACACAGACGAGAGAGCCATCAGGGAAGTGTCCGAGACTTCCGTCACTTTTTCGAATAGCTGTGGCCACATCATCAGGCTTCATAATCCCAAATTTACCTGGAACTAAAGCCACTGAACAACCCGAAAGTGCGGCATATCCACCTCCTTCATAGACGTAGATATGGCTAGTCGCCTCTGTGATAATCTCATCACCTGGATTGGTGTGTGCACGTATCGCGACTGCATTCGACATCGTGCCACTGGAGACAAATAACGCCGATTCTTTACCAAGCATCTTAGCGAGTTTATTCTGTAATTCAATGACTGTTGGGTCATCACCCAAGACATCATCGCCAACCACTGCATTTTGCATAGCGATTCGCATATCTGCAGTTGGTTGAGTAACTGTATCACTGCGAAGGTCGACCCGGTCAGAAGGGTACTCACGCATAATTAGGTGTAGAAGGTCCTTCACTTAGGCTTGACCATTCTGTTGTCTTGCTGAAGGGACGCCCTTCTAACGGGGACACGTCCGTTTAAATATGGTAGGCTGTGCGCCGTGGTTTATTTTCCAGTGGTATTGTAACAAAGCCTACAGCAACTTCAGATGTCCTGTCACGATATCTACCTGATCAACTGGGGCTGGTCCGATTCCAATAACCGTCATCGACCCAGAT
>JAZADD010000042.1:0-24984 GCA_036124005.1 Thermoplasmatota archaeon | reverse complement strand
CCTTTGGCCATAATTGATATTGCAAACGCGGCCGGAAGAAGGAGAATCTGGGCGATTCCGTGCTGGTGACGAATAGCACGATCAGCAACGAGGAAGAACACGACAACGCTCCAAAGTCCGCCACTTAGATCCATGAATGATGAGAGCAGCATAATGCACAGAACTGCCTGATCCTGAAATCTCTCTGATTCCGTATGTTCGCTCTTGACTTCATATCTCAGATTGATGGCGATAAGAGCACCAATCATAATCAATTCACGAATTAAAGCACCTAGAAGACTCAAATCATTGAAGTTGATTGAAGTCCCCCAAATCAGAATCAAAATTGCGATTGAAGAACTGAGTCGTTCGACTGAAGTGCCCGATTTCAAAACCCCTCCTTCAAGAGCAATGATGCCAACAGTTACAGAAAACAGAATTAGCCGAAGAGCCTCGACAAGTGATGGATCTAAATCAGCGGGAAGGGCATTATTTTGGAGGCCCACAAATTGGCCTAAGAAAAGAAGAGTATAGACTGTGATTAATGATAGACGGAATGGATGGCTTCCGGGAATTGCCTTGCCCACGTTAACGGAGGAAGTGTACACTTCTTTTTCTCGGACTGAATAAGTAAGTGCATACAATAGGATACCAGTTGATGGAACGATAAGAAGAGTCACCAAATTCGAAGTCCCCTCTAGTTCGAGAGCCAATACGGGGCCGGCACTCATGGATGTAAAGAAAAGAGCGAATAACGCAGGAAGTAAGCGGAATGTGTGGATTGATTCAATTGAACTCTCTTTTGTTTCCCAATAGATTGCTGCAAATCCTGTACCAATAACAAGAAGGGAGAACAAGATCTCCTCTCCACCAGATGTCCTTGGTGTAAACGTTCCAACTAAAGCAAGCATACCTAGGATGTAGGTAGGGAATCGAGAAGAGAGAATCTGCCATATGCCTAGTGCAATCAATCCAGGGAATAAGACGTAATGGACGAGATCCATAATGTCAATTTCAAGTGAGCCAAACAATGGCGCAAGGTTTCCAGAATATTCTCCAAGCGATGAGAACCACCAAGAAGCTACCATAGCAATGAAAGTCCAAGTGATTACCCAAGTCCTAGCATGATCCCGTGTTGCAAGATAAATGAAGGCTAGGAATGCAACTAACCATGCAACTGCGGCCGCCTCACCCTGTAGCAAAGCTAAGGCAAGAGCAAGGCCGATTGGCATTGCAGGAGTACGCTGCATGTAGGTGGGTCCAAACCAACCAACCAACAGGGTAGCCCACAAAATGAAGGGAAGATCGAATGGTGCGTCAGTCAAGGTAAAACCAAGAAACACAAAGGATTCGCCAGTAGATACGAACTGAGACAGAAGAACTGCTCCAACGACAAAACCTGAACTATTCTCAATCATCTTCCGGTCCAAAGAACGATCCATCGCAGTCATACCAACGAGTATAATGATTGGAACTAGAAGGCCAATGGCCTCAGGGCCCACTACCTGCGAAAAGAGAAGTGGGAATACTGTTGCAACGCCTGCAGCAAGCAGATAAAGTGGTGCGCGATCAAGATGAAGCGCATACAAAATCGACGATGAAAGGAGAATGAGGTGCCCCAGACTCACCCAGACACTCAGGCCGGGAGCAGACCAATCAAGCCAGATTGTAATCACACTGAATGAAACGCAAATCGGCGCAAGAATCAGCGCTGCTCGGACTGAGTTACCCAAAGAATGGCGCTTTGCCATCCACGCACCCAAAGCTACCGTGCCAACGGTTCCAATAGTTTGGACCATGGGCATCCAGTCAGGAATCCAAAAATTTTCACCTGTATCTTGAGCGATGAAAGTATTCTCAACTGCAAGGAACCAAATTGCGAAACGAGAAAGCCATAGAGTTGCTAACATCCCAAATACAACAGAAGCACTCCCAAGATAATCCTTCAAAACCTCAGATGGATTGGGGAGTAATTCACGTTTACAGGCTTCAAGATAACCAATTACACATACTCCAACAGTACCAAGCATCATCCCAAGAATGAGGTATGAGTAATCCGAATCAACTTGAACCGTTGTCACATAAAAAATGGCAGCAACTAACATCACACTGCCTCCCACAATGGAGGCAATCATTCCAAGACGGGCAGCATCCATTTCTTGTGAACTCAAGAGAGTAATTGGTTGAGGTTCAGAAAGAGACATATTGAGGGGGGTCACGCTGGAAGAGTATAACAAAATCGCCGAATTCTATTGAAAAATAAAGAAAATTAGAACAAAAAAAATCATCCATTTATGCCGGAAAATCGTAATTTGAGAAAAAGATAGAGAGGAGAATGAATACAATCCTCAGCCCGAACGCTCAAAGAGCGTGTTGCCTTCGTCTAAATTGCTCCATGTCTGCACCCATCCACATCCCTATGGTCCCCTCGGACCCGATGGAGACATGGACAGCGAATGTCAATGGTGCAGAGTTCACAGAACTAGCACACAGTCATTCTATTCTTCTGGACGTACTACGAGATCGCGTAGGAACTCTCGGCGTAAAGCGAGGATGCGACATGGGTACGTGCGGCTGTTGTGCTGTCCTTGTTGATGGTGAACCTGTCCTTTCTTGCCTCACACTAGCGTTTGAAGTCGAAGGCAAAGAAATCACCACTGTTGAAGGGTTAGCAGACGGGCACCACCTTCATCCAATTCAGCAGTGTTTTGCAGATCATGGAGGCAGTCAATGTGGCTTCTGTACACCTGGTTTCCTAGTTGTAAGTGCTGCACTCCTAGATAAGGATCCTAATCCATCTGAAGCCGAAATAAAAGAGGCGATTGAAGGGAATCTATGCCGATGTACAGGATACCAGCAGATTGTAACCTCAATCCAAGAAGCCGGAAAAATGCTCCAAAAGGGGCAAACCGGTGAAGATCGTACAGAACCGGCCTCTGATCCACACCCTATCGGTCCAGATGAACCGACTCTACCGCCAGGCGATGCGAGGTGATTGCATGAGCAAAGGATATCGACAAGCTCCAGGCGGATCCTCGAATAAGAAGCGGAAGGATGGAAAACGCACTGCTGGGAAGCAGGACTTTGGAGTCCCAGGGAGTGGTGGATCTGATCCCTACAGCGAGTTGCAAGATATTGAACGCATTCCTGCCAGCCAAGGAGGTCAACTTGAACAACCGCGTGGACCACACGTACATGACCCCCATATCACCGGACAGACAATTGGAAAAGCGACCCCGTTGGTTGATTCTCGTTGGAAGGTTACGGGTCAAGCAGAATATGGCGATGACATCCGTCTACCAAACGAACTCATAGGGCGAATTCTTCGCTCTCCTCATCACTATGCTCGAATCCGTAGCATCGATACTAGTGCTGCAGAAGCGCTACCAGGTGTGCGCGCTGTATCCACTGGGATGGATTCAGTCAACCGATTCGGCGTTCTCCCAGTCACCAAGGACGAACACGCAATGGCACAAGAAAAAGTCCGACATGTAGGCGATCTTGTCGCCTGTGTCGCTGCCGAATCAGAAGAGATTGCAATTGAAGCTCTCAACCACATACATGTTGACTACGAGGTATTGGAATCGATTCATGATATGGAGGATGGGCTCCTCGATAACGAAGAACCAATCCATGACCGAGGTAAGTATCACATCGGTGAATCAAACGTCCAGAAGCGAGTCTTTCAACAGTTCGGACATACCGAAGCAATGCATGATGCTCCATTCCAATCAAAGTCCGACTGGACCTTTGCAGGCCTCCATCATGGTTTCACAGAGCCCCATGCAGTAGTCGCACATTGGGATCCAAATGGACGGCTCCAACTGTATACACCACAACAAGTTCCACACTATGTGCACCGCGCCCTTTCATCTGTCCTCGACGTCCCAATGCATCAAATCAATGTCATTCGGACTTTTGTTGGAGGGGGATTTGGTGGTAAGTCCGACCCCTTTCCTCACGAAATGTGTGCCGCTATCCTAGCAAAGAAAAGTGGGCGCCCAGTCAGAATTAACTTCGATCGAGAAGAGGTCTACTGGATTAACCGTGGACGGCATCCAAGCCGTATCCAAATGGAAGTATTCGCAGATGAAGAAGGGAGAATTGCTGGCATAGAAACAGATGCTCTAATCGATGGTGGCGCATTTGCATCCTTCGGGCATGTTACGACGTACTACAACGGCGTGCTCCACACTTCGCCATACGAAATCGGAGGTTTCCATTACACTGGCGCCCGCGTTTGGACAAATAAGCCAGCAAGTGGAGCTATGCGCGGCCATGGTGCTGTTAATTCGCGCTGTGCCGTTGAGGTAGCTATCGACGATGTCTGTGAACAGATGGGCGTTGATCCGATGACTTTTCGTCTCGCAAATCTTCTACCGCCCCATAGTCGAACCATTACCGGTTTCCGAATCACAAGTACCGGAATGCGAGAATGCCTCGATGAAGTACGCAAACAATCGGGTTGGGATGAGAAGTTCCGAAAAATGCCATTCGGACGAGGTATTGGTGTAGGGTGTGGTTTCTTCATCTCCGGCTCAGGACTTCCGATTCACTGGGATCCAGAGAACTTCCCTCACGCAACGGTGCATCTCCAATGCGACATGGATGGAGGAGTTACAGTCCACACTGGAGCAGCGGACATCGGCCAAGGTAGCGATACTGCTGTGGCCCAAGCAGTGTCAGAAGTACTTGCCCTACCACTTGACATGATTCGTATCCGTAGTCGTGAAAGCGATACTGCGCCTGTAGATCTTGGTTCATATTCATCTCGTGTGACCTTCATGAACTGTAACGCTGCAATTCGTGCGGCAATCGAATTACGTGAGAAGGTCCTCAACGCGGCGTGGGAAATCACAGGATACCACCCTGATTCCCTTGTTCTTGGCGATCGAAGAATTTACTACAAGCGTGACCCGGCTATTGGTGTATCCTGGCTCCAAGCAGTCCACAAAGCACAAGCAGATACTGGATCTTTGATTTCAACTGGTGCCTATCGAACGCCCCCAATGGGAGGAGTTCACAAGGGTGCTGCTGCGGGTCTAGCACCAGCATACTCTTTCTCGGCATACGTCGCAGAGGTTGAAGTCGATCCTGAAACCGGTTTCGTTCGAGTCATCAAAGCATGGGCTGCTCACGATTGTGGCAAGGCCCTCAATCCACTCGCAGTTGAAGGGCAGATTATTGGTTCATGCCACATGGGCATGGGGCAAGTTCTCTCTGAAGAAATGCGATATGGCCGAACTGGGCATCTACTGAATCCCGACCTCCTTGATTACAAAATTATGAGTGTGCATGAGATGCCAGAAGTTGTACCAATAATTGTAGAATCCAATGACCCTGAGGGTCCATTCGGTGCAAAAGAAGCTGGTGAAGGCCCACTTCTACCTATCCTTCCTGCCGTTGTCAACGCAATCTACGATGCTGTGGGCGTTCGAGTCAATGAACTGCCTGTATCGCCCGATCGACTCTACTCAACAATTGAGAAACAATGTAGAAAACTAGGCGTCAAAGACCCTCTTGATTTACCCAATCCATCCTTTGAACCTTCACCGCTTCAAGATAAACTAGCAACTCGAGCGGAGGAACATTCTCACCGCGACTTGCAAAGGGATTTGTTGAAAGATCGCAGTTCTTACGTTAATGGAGTTCTGTTCGGATTCGATCCTGATCGCCCTCTTACAGAGCAATCGGAGGGTTGGCGAGAATCTGTGACTCCTACTCCTGAAGATCTTGCTGATCCAAAGAAACGTGCTGCCCGAGCATGGTCACATGTGGAACGCCGACACAGGGGGGATAATGCATGAAGACACCTCCCTTCCAACTCCATCGACCGACGACGATTGAAGAAGCGATTTCCCTCGCTGCCGATTTTGAAAGCGGAAATCAAGGATTTGATTGGGTCTCAGGAGGAACTGATTTGCTCGCGAACTACAAATGGCATATCAACACAAAACCACATGTGATCTCTTTAGCTTCTATCGAAGAACTAACGCGTCACGATAGACACCATATCGGTGCTATGGTTCGTTTGCACGACCTTGAACATGGACCAGCACACGCGCTTCTCAAAAAGGCAGCAGGTACCATTGCGAGCACCTTGATTCGGCGCTCTGCGACAGTGGGAGGAAATCTATGTCTCGATACACGCTGCTTCTGGTATAACCAAACTGAAGATTGGCGCCGATCCATCGATTGGTGCCACAAATGTGACTGTGATACCGAAGCTGACTGTCGTGTTATTCCAAATCAAAACACATTGTGTGTTGCGACTTATCAGGGTGACCTCGCTCCATGTTTCATGGTACTCGACGCTACGATTCATCTCGCAGGACCCGATGGTGTCAGGTCAATGTCAATCGCAGATTTCTATGCGCTTGATGGAATGACACGTAACGTCCTGAAGACTGGCGAAATCGTCACACATGTTAGTATTCCAGAAGAGGCAGATGGCCTAAACGGCGATTACCAAAAACTTAGTCTCCGCGAATCCTGGGACTTCCCCGAAGCAGGTGTTGCCACAGCATGGAAACGTGATGCTACTGGCCTCAGCACACTTCGAATCGCGACCACAGCATGCGAATCAATTCCAAGAATTCACCCCGAGCAAGCTCAAGCAGCCTTATCGGACTGGAACGGCGAATCCACGACCATCGAGATTGCTGAGGCAATCCGGAAAGAGGTCAAGCCTGTGAACAACACCTATTTCCCACCAGCCTACCGCCGGAAGATGCTAAGGGTGCTTACGAAGCGTGCTTTGAAGGGTACATGGATGTGAAGGAAATGCGAGCGCAGTTGCTAACACTATTGTTAATCGTACCTTTACTCGCTACATTTGGTACTGCACAAACAGGAACCCCCTCTGATCCATTCGGTTGGAATTTGACAATAATTGATTCTAATGATGGACCACACTATGATCTCTCGGTTGACGGAGAGGTGACAGTCGAGTTCTTTATTGAAAATACAGGATTAACTAACATCCAAGTGGCTATCGAATACGAAACGCCATTCAATGCATCCAGTGACGGCCCGACATCAGAGAGTATAGGAGCAGGTGAAAACGAAACCTTCACCGTTAAACTCACAGGCGTTGATGTCAGAACAAATGCCGCAGGATTGGCTGCTTCTTTGAAGATTGAAGCCACTCTAGAAATGCGTGCAGGTACGCCCATTGGTTCAGGCGATTCCCGCAGCGATGAGGTGGACATACGAATTCCGAGAATTTACCTGCTCATGGTAGGAGACCCTACTGTCGCACTTGAATTTAATTCGGGCACAGTAATAGATTTCAATCTTGAAGTAACCAATCATGGCAACAGTGACGATCGCATAGGAGACGTAGAGATTGAAGATGATTGTCCATTGCTAGACGTCTCAGTGGATGAGGCTTCAGATTTGGAAAAGGTTCTGAAACCGCAAATGGATCAAAATCCTGGAACTGCTAAATTGGGATTCATTCTCGACATTTCGGCAGCTCATCCACCACGTGCATGTGACATCGACATAAGTATCAGTTCACACGGCTCCAAGGCGGAGAATACGCTAGTATGGGTGGAAACAACGGTCCGTATCGAGATTGTAGGAGGTTCTTCAGAGGAGATAGAAGACGATTCTCCGAAAGACCCCACCATCGTGACAAAGACGAATGTTCCTGCTCCAGGTATCTTCTATCTGTTCCTCTCAAGCCTTCTTGCATTCAGCGTAGCCTCGAACCGTAAAAGTCACCCATAATGAAGGGACGTCCGCCGATTAAACTGCATCCAACAATGGACAACATATATGCGTGGAACCGGGTTGGGAAGGATAGGCGTTTCACTCTGAGACGTGAAAAAAGAAGGGAAGAGGGTTGGAAATGGTTGCGAACGAAGGCGAAGGGAGTAGATTCAATCTCGCCATCGCCATCGCCCTTGCAACCACACTCCTACTTGTCCTAATGCTTCCAATGGCTTTCGCTGCGGGAAAAGATACCGCTTACAGCGCATATGATCAATCCCAAGGCGCAGGACAAATCACAGATGTACGAGCCACACTCGGTAACGGGGAAGTTGGCGACATTACAGGTTTGGGATACGTAACAGGCAACACGATTTCAACACCCATGCTAGTCAACGACTGGCAAAATCCTCACCGGACGCTTCTGATGGTCATCGCGCCAGAGAAGCCCATTGGTGAGACTGAAGCCCAAGCTATCTTTGAGTTCGTAACCGAAGAGGGAGGGAAGGTGATTGTTGCAGCTGATAACAAAAACGCCAATACCCTTGCAGGCAAGTTCGGCCTAACCTACTACAACGACGCCCTATTTGACAACGACCAAGTATACGAGGTCGTAAACGAGGATGGCGATATTGAACGCCACCCGACTAACGTATGGGGGCTACACAGTTTCAACAAGGATATCTCCGAGATGCAGGAAGGTGAACTCTCTACAGGTTGTACAGAGAGTGCCCTTAACACACGTACATTTGATTCCTGTAGAATGCCAGTGATGTACCGTGGCCCAAGTGGAATTCAAGTTGGTGGTCTAGAATCCGATGACCCCGAATCAGACGAATATATCGAACGCGATGTGGACGTCCTCGCCTATGCTTCACCGGGAGCATTCATCGACATTCTCGGCGACGGTATGGAAGGAAATGTCGAGAACGATGCACCGGGCGATATTGCACTTAGCGTCAGAATTGACTACCCCGGGATCACAGCAATGGACAAACTCCGAGGTACTGGATCGGGTAACGAATACGGCGAACTTGAAGTCACGGGGAGCATTGTATTCTTCGCTGATGACGAAGTATTCTCTAACCAATACTGGACTCTTGAACGTGCACAGGAAGTCGGACTTGACGCAAACTGTGCAGGTGCTACATGTTGGCAACGTGATATATCCGGCGGCACATGGAGTGGGAACTACGAGTATGTCCATACACTAATTTGGGACATGATGGAATTTGACAACGGTGATCTCGCCCAATCAGTAGCAACTGCAAGAGGTAATTTCCATATTGTATTTGATGAAAGTCGTCACGTAACAGGGGTTGCATCACAACCATTCATCGAGACGATTAGCACCATCGTATTGTTAACCTCTGACAATTTCCTAAAGTGGTTGATTATCCTGAATCTCGGCCTACTTCTCCTTGTATCCATCATGGTCGTACCAGAGAAAGCAAACTGGCGCCATGTTTTCGATCTCACACGTTTCCGAGAAAGGCCCACAAAGGTCAACTCAAGCGATTATCGACAGCGGGTCCAGAAAGCCCTGTTTGCAAAGGTCAGGGTGTTCTACGACTTGACTCGCGACCAAATGGCACTAAAGACTCCTGCTGAGGTGCAGCAAATGATTGGCGACCCAAGACTCGTCGAACTTGCTTACAGCACCTCGAGAACCTACTCCCCCCAAGAGCTGCGCGAGCTTCTAATCGCGATTCGCAAATGGGGGAAGAAGTGAAAACCTGAAAGGAAAGTGAATCAACATGGCAGCACCACCACCACCACCGAATGCCGGCGCCCCAGCGCCACCACCCGCCCCTGCAGCTCCTGCGCCTGCTCCTGCGCCTGCTCCTGCGCCTGCACCAGCGGCGCCTGCGCCTGCGCCTGCAGCACCTGCAGCACCTGCTCCTGCTCCGGCTCCACGCCATCAGAGTAGTCCCGAGGTGCGTGAGCGTCTTGCGGCTGTAGGTCAGATTTCACAGGCTATTTCCGCTGAAGTTCAGAAAGTCATCATCGGTAAGTCTCACGTTATCGACAATGTCATGGTCAACATCCTATCAAACGGAAACCTCCTCTTCGAGGATTATCCAGGGCTTGCAAAGACATTGATGACGAACACTTTCGCTGACGCTCTTGGATGCGATTTCAAACGTGTTCAATTCACTCCTGACCTGCTTCCTGCAGACATCACTGGAACCAACATCTACGATGCAAAGAAGGGTGAGTTCACCTTCAAGCCGGGTCCAATTTTCTGCAACCTACTTCTTGCTGACGAGATCAACCGTGCTCCACCGAAGACTCAAGCCGCACTTCTTGAGGCCATGCAGGAGAAGCAAGTAACCATCGGAACCGTGACGCACAAGCTACCATCTCCATTCATCGTTATGGCAACTCAGAACCCGGTCGAACAAGAAGGTACTTACCCTCTACCTGAAGCGCAACTTGACCGTTTCATGTTCAAGATGAGTGTTGGATACCCTGACCGTGCAGACGAAGACGAGATTCTTGCCCGCAGAATTACGCGGAAGAAGGACGCTGTCGATGTCGATGTCATCACTGACCCCGCCCGGGTAGTCGCTATGCAACAGGCTTGCGAGGATGTCTACGTTGACCCCGCCGTACGCATGTACATGGTTGAGATTGTCGCAAGGACCCGTGAAGACCCCCGTGTCCTCGTCGGTTCATCTCCTCGTGGATCACAGGCGCTCCTCAAGACGTCACGTGCTGCAGCCGCTCTCCGTGGCCGCGACTTCGTGACTCCTGACGAGATTAAGGCAGTAGCACCGATTGCTATATCGCACCGTCTTATCCTAAAGCCCGAACACCAAATCAAGGGATTGGAGACTCAGGAAGTCGTCACCGACATACTCCGACAGGTCCCCGTACCCACAGTCTGAGGGTGAACCAGAGGATTTGGATTCCTGGGGGGTGTTGACTTGGCGTGGAGCAGAAAATCCGCTATGTTTGCATCGCTGGCGGCTGCCCTATACCTTCTCGGCCTTGTCCTTAGGAATCAACAATTGGTAACTGTCGCAGTAGTGTTCCTCTCTTTCCTGACCTATGCTGCATTCCGCACATCCCATGCGGACGTAGCAGCAACGGGACGACGAATGGAAGATCAGGATTTCGATGAAGGAGTTCAATTCCGAAACCTGAACGCTATGCGCCAACTCTCCCAGGCACGTGTCTTTGAGGACAGTGATATCGATATCACACTTCGAATTCAGAATCTATCTAACCTCTCAAAGATCCTTGAGGTCCGCGATAGCGTCCCTGAAGTTATGCGTGTGAAGAAAGGTGCAAACTATGCCCTAATGGAACTTGGAGGACGGCGCGAAACAGAACTGAAGTACACGCTTGAATGCCCTCTACGCGGATTCTATACCATCGGACCAGTTGCAGTTCGCGTTCAGGATACGTTCGGACTATTCCATCGCGAAAAAGAAATTCACCTTTACGACGACTTCCTCGTATTTCCCAAGATGGAAGATGTCAAGGATGCTTTCGTCAAGAGCAAGGTGCCGAAGATTTTCACCGGCGCAGTAAATATTCGACAACCCGGCGAAGGATCCAACTTCTACAACCTTCGAGAGTACATCCCAGGAGACCCTATGAGAAAGGTCAACTGGAAGGCAATGGCACGAGCGGGCAAAATGATGGTGAATGAGTTTGAACGTGACGCAGTATCTGATATTATCCTAATTATCGACAGTCGGTCAGTGGCAGAGACTGGTCCTGTCAGCCGGAACTCACTTGTCTACAGTACACGAGCTGCAGCGAGTCTTGCACAATACTTCCTGTCTCGTCGGGACTCTGTTGGCCTAGTCATCTACGGCGACGAAATATTGAGCGTCGATCGAGACACTGGAAAGAAGCAGTTGTACATACTCCTCACCAAACTCGCTGGCGCCATGGCGCGTGGAAACACTCCACTCAAGGTTGTAACTAACCGGATTATGCCACACATCAACAAGGGTAGCCCGATTATCATTCTCAGCCCCCTTGAAGACGACCCCACCGTCGTTGATGCAGTGCGCGACTTCCGCGCTCGTGAGTTCGATGTTACAGTTCTCTCACCAAGTAGCCTAGAATTTGAATTCGATGCACGCCGATTAGATCGAACCGGATACGAGGTGTTGAAGACTGAGCGTGACATCCTGATTAGCGAACTACGTGGACTCGGAGCGAATGTCATGGACTGGGAGCCAGATATGCTTCTGTCAACCGCTCTCGCTGGAGCAAGAGGTTTCTGAGGTGATGATATGACTGCAAGCAGCGACACCTCACACCTATACGACGGGAAGACCGTTCGATCAGGGGCACCTTCACGGAAGAAGGCAGCCGGCCGTGTAACATCTTCCACTGAAATTCCAAAGGACGCGATACCAGAAGTCCACATCCCCTCCTTCGTCGAGAGTCTATTTGGCGGGCCTCTTGTGCCGAAGATGAAATTCCTGCCTGCAGCAAAGAATGTCCAAAATTTGCAATTCGCAAGTGGAGGTGCTATGGTGGTTCTCGCTGTCCTAACCTATGTTGTAACACCTCAAACAGGCACCCCTTGGTTCGCACTCGGTAACCTACTCGGTGTACCTGCAATTGGTACGGCCTTCCACGTCCTCATCATCCTTGGTAGCATTGGCACTGGATTCTGGGGCGTCTTCCAAAGAGATTCTCGATTCTTACTAGCATCGTATGTTCTATTCATTCTAATTTCGTTGCGTTTCGCCGCCAGCGCAGTCACCTTTGGTACGGATTTGAGTCTACTCCCAGAAAGCGAAGGTGGTCAGAAGTCGTTACTAGTTCTCTACGCGGTCTTCCTAGTAATGTACATTGAACTCAGCAACGGCGTCATTCGTTTCTCAATGCTCGATACCTCAATCCGCACCGGCGAGGTCTATGTAATGAATGAGAAGAAAGTTCTGAGCCGCTATCAAGCCTCATTGATTCTAACACCTCTAATCGCAGGCACTGTGGCCTTCATGACACTGTTCGTTAACGTAATTATTCCACTATTCATCGGCATCTTGGATAAGACATCAGCTGCACGAATGGAGGAATCCCTCGAGTTAACAAGTGTCTACGGCGTTGCACTTGGGACAATGATTGTCTTCCTAATTGTCGCAGGAATGTTCGCAGTGAACCTCCCGCTTCGAATCCAGCAGTTCCGTGAGAATACGGATGATTGATTCAATCTGCATCCAGAAGTTCGAAACATTCTGTAAGGCGGCCAACGGCAGTAACTGCATCTTCATCGTTAAACAGAAGATGTATGGCATGCCCCTCTTCCTGTGATTCCAATTCCCAAGCATCAATTCCGAGACCCAGTAGAGAATCAAGGAGAGTTTCACGTACATGGTGATTAGCAGAAATTCCTTCGCCGAAGACACTGAGTAATGCGAGAGGTGGGCCAATCTGAATCTCAGCCTCTGAATCAAAGCCAAGTATTGAGGACTCGACACGA
This sequence comes from Thermoplasmatota archaeon, assembly GCA_036124005.1. Lineage (GTDB taxonomy): Archaea > Thermoplasmatota > Poseidoniia > Poseidoniales > Thalassarchaeaceae > MGIIb-N2. The sequence continues at coordinate 11,834 of JAZADD010000042.1, read as the reverse complement.
GAAAGATCCGCTTCATCTAGAAGTACACGAATTCCTGCAGGATCTGCGCGGATTGACCAGATTTTGATCCTCTGCTTATGTAACAAACGACCCAGCCCTGTGAGGCTAGATGAGAGGCTTCCTCCTGATCGTAATCTCCAAAGAAGATCAAAACGGCGACGGTGACATACTAGAACTCTAACCGTTGGTTGGCCAATCGATATTGAAGGGCCCACATAGGTGCCCGGTTCTTCCGGTTGGTGTAGCGGGCGGATAATCATCGGGATACCTGATTCGACTAGTGGCTCAATTGCATCCGGATGTAAAAGCCGAGAGGAGTAAGAAGCGATTTCCACAGCTTCCCGATAGTTCAGATATGGAATCCGTCGACCACGCATACCCCAAGATGGATCAAGGCTCAGGACTCCAGGCACATCTCTCCAAATTATGACTGCGGCGGCTCCGATAATTGCAGCGACATAGGTTGCAGTGCAATCCGATCCTCCGCGTGACATCGTAGCAAGATTCTCTGATTGGTCAATTCCATACCAACCTGCGATAAGAGGGATTTCATCACTCGGAATTTGTGCAGATTCAGAGGTACGAGAGAGATCCATGCGGACGAAAGGAGTGCGCCCCTTTACACGAATAGGGACATCCTCGGCCCACATGGCTCGCACTTTGATGCCGCGAGAAGAAAGGGCTGCTTCGAGACATACTGAAGATAGCCTCTCCCCGGAGACAAGAACTGAGATCTCGTCTCCCTCTCCATTCACGAGTGATGCGAGGGCAAGATCGAGATTGGCGAGAGCCTCTTCAAAGCGTGGAAGAGAATTTGAGGTGAGAATTTCTGGTGCGAGAGTGTAGTGATGATCGCGAATCCATCTCAAGAAACTACTACGATCGAAAGAATGGGAACGAATATCGTTAACCGCATCCAATAGACGGTCAGTAACTCCGAAGAAAGCGGAAACAACAACCACTGGAGAAGGGCTAAACATTCGGATTCGGTCAGCGATTGCAGAGATGTCATCGCGACTCTTGAGGCAAGAACCTCCGAACTTTAGAACGGTCCGAAGACCTTCGATTGCGCTGCCCACAACCACCGTAGTGCGTTCTACCTAAAATGGGCGTGTTTGACTCAACAAAGCCTCAGCCATCAGGAATGCAGTCACGGCCTCAACAACTGGTGCTGCGCGAGGAGCAAGCACCGGGTCATGGCGCCCTCCTACAAGGAGTGGGCGTTGCTCACCAGATGGGATATGTAGGGTATCTTGAGCTCGGGATATGCTACTCGGAGGTTTGAGATGAACTCTAATCCGAAGAGGTGAACCTGTGGATATACCGCCCAGTGCACCATCTCCATCATCGCCGTGTTTAGGGCCATTATCAGATGATTGCCAAGGCGTATTATGTTCGCTTCCACGCATCCTCGATGCGTGTACTCCATGCCCAAATTCGACTGCGCGGACTGCAGGAATTGCGCTCAAACCCTTTGCAAGGGAAGGTTCGATGCCTTCAAACCAAGGTTGGCCGATACCGATTGGTAACCCTGTAACCAAGACATCAACTCGACTACCAGCACTGTCCTTGTCTCTACGAAGTTGATCGATCCTCTCAACGAAATTAAGCGCAGCAGCGGAATCCAAGCAATTCAACCGAGTCATTTCTTCCGTCATTGCAGGAGATTCACCATCGAGAGGGATTTCCGCCTCTAGTTCCTCAATAGCAGCTGCATGTGCAAGAATTCGACAACCTTCACGTTCAAGAATCGGACGAACGAGAGATCCAGCAGCGACTAGACCCCATGTGAGTCGACCAGAGTGACTCCCTCCACCCCGTGGGTCTGCTGACCCCTCGGTTCGGATACTTTCAACCATGTCTGCATGACCTGGACGAGGGTGATCCGGTAGAAATGAGTAATCGCTACTGCGAACATCTCCATTTTCTGAAAACAATACAATCGGCCAGCCTGTCGTCTTTCCTTCATGTACTCCACTAAGAATCGTGGGGGCATCAGATTCTGTACGCTGTGAAAGACCTCTTCTTCCAGGTCGGCGCCGCTCCAAGTCTGCTACCATTGCATCTAGATTGACTTCCATCCCTGGTGGTAGGCCTTCGATGAGAACACCCACGCCGACACCATGACTCTCCCCGAACAATGTCAATCGGGGCCATTGGCCAAGGCTCATCCCCATGTAATCCACCTTATTCTGTGCGGATTGCCGTTTCAAATACTGTCAAACCGCGCTGTTCGAGAGTCTCGAGAATACGATCTATGGCCGCCTCGTTCACCGTCGGAATGAGGAAAGCAATACTTGGTCCAGAACCACTGATTGAAGCACATCGCGCACCCCAAACAAGGAGATCGTTGCAGATCTTACGACCTGCTGCATCACGAGTAGCGGTGGCGACACCACGGCCATTTTCGGTTATGGCGTTGTCAAGTGCTCCTTGTTGAATAGCCATCAATGCCTTCTGGAAGTTCGCTTGTGCCATCCCGAAGGCCTGGGGATCAATCTCTGCTGTACGATCTCCGCGTTCGATAATGAAAACCGCCCAATCCTCTGGATTCGGCCACATACCTTCGAGCGCAACCCCTTCAGCGACAGGAACCGACGGATTCACTACTTTCCATCCAAGTGTTAACGCAGCCCAGGTATCATCCACGGAGCCTGTAACTGTGCAACCTGCAGCAAACTGGGCCCTAACTGCAACTTCAACAACTTGCGCTATCTCAAGTTCAGTACCAGTAGCATCAGCAAGAGCAAGAACCGCTGCGGCTGCAACTGCAGAACTGGACTTCAGTCCAACGCCTGAAGGGATCTCGGAGCGAACCATCCAATGTAATTCACCATCTGGAATCTGGAGGCCTACCTCGGTCCAAGTATTCATGACCGCATCAAGAAGACCGTGCGGGTCAACAATTTCCTGACGATCAGGGGTATCTCGCAACATCACCTTCGCAGGTAAATCAAGAGAGAGAGCGGCTCCATATCCTGCACCAAGTGCATGGAGAAGTGAGATGGAACCATACGCCGTGCCCCGACCTAGAACTGCCAAAGTCAGACCTCCCTTACCCTTGAGGGGACGGTCTTCCCAATATGTCTAGCGCTTCCCATACAGTATGAAAGAAGAATCTGGCCAGGAATTATGTCGGTGGCAGAGATGGATTTGCCCTCAGAATCGATGAAGTGCACTGTTTCCGCCTGCTGCACCATAATTTGGCCCTCATATCGATTAGTTCGACCACGAATCGTAAGAAATGGACGACGCTCAATTTTCAACCGGCCGATTTTCGCCGTTCTAAGGGGCCCTTTCGAATTCCATATCTCAACCTCGTCTCCCGAACGTAATTCTTCTAGATACTTCGTCTTCCCCTCTGGTGTCAATACATAGGCATGTACCGCTCCCGCATTTACGCGAAATGGCCGGGGAGGAACATGGGAGTTCTCCATAACCTCAGCTTGTATTAGAAGAAGACAAGATGAAAACGAACCAGTGAACAGACCTTCCCCCGCCTCCATGCGTTCGGTTAAGTCGATACAAACTCGCTCACCAATCCCTCCTTCTTCGACATGAGTAACTTCGAATCGCTCTAAGCTCCATTCCGCTGACGACGGAGTGAAAGATGGACGCGATTTTCTGACACGCTCTGCATGGTCCCAAATCTCAGAATCATCAGGTAAAAGAAGCCCGTCAACACCAATCTCTAGAGCGAAAATAGCACCAGAAATCTCCTGATTGGTGCTAATCTCAACACATAATCTCGTCCCACTTCCAACCATGTCTGAAATTAGATTCTCCAGCGGGATCATTGTCCAATCAGTACATCGAACGAGTACCCAATCAACCATGCCAATGAGTTCCCGAATAGATTCTCGATCCGCCCCGTCAGAAATCGTATGCTCGACGATTCCTTCTCTATCCTCTGATAGAATACGGTCAGGAATGACACTGTCAACATTGACCAATACGTTCTCAGCCCATAGTTCCATTCAGAATCCTCACAGGAATGACATCGCCTCGTCAACACTTGACCCGTCAATAATAGCACGTAACGCGCGAGTTGTATTCAAGGGGTCATCTGAGCCGAAAATTCGGCGACCCATACAGGTACCCGCGCCACCAGCTTCCATTGAAGCGCGCACCATAGTAAGCGTATCTTCCATCGTTGGACCGGATTCACCTCCAGCAATGAGAACGGGTATCGGTGCTGCAGAAGTGACAATTCTGAAGGATTCTACACTCCCAGTCCACGGCACCTTAGCAACATTGCATCCGATTTCGTATGCAATACGGACTGCATGCGCGACACCTTTGGTTGGGTCATCGGGTTTGATTCTCAGATTTTCACCCCGTGGATACACCATACCTAGTACAGGTAAATCAGCCGACCAAGCTTCCTCGGTCAATCTCCCGAGATCGGCAATCATCTCAGGTTCATGTGGAACACCAAGATTAACCTGACCAGATACTGCGACTGCCCCTCTACCTAATGCTTCTTGAGCGGAACCAACGAGGACCTTGAACTGACTTCGCAGCCCTCCATGGACTGTAGAAGCGGATAGATGGGCAATGAATCCCCCCCAACCGGTCCTAGATACATGATGAGTGAGGACACCTTTCTGGAGAATCACAGCATCAGCGCCACCCTCGATTACTGCATCAATTACCTCATCCATCTGATCCAAGCCCGGTTCAGGATATCCCGAAAGTCCGTGGTCCATCGGAACCCATAGTCCACGACCATTCGGGAGAATGTGCTGAAAGCGCGCGTGGAATTCATCCCTATTGCGCCGGGTCATGGGACTGCCAAGTATCACTGGCTATTGATTCATCGTCAATGGCAATAGTCTCAGATTCAAGCCAATGAGGAATCGCCTGGATATATGTCCCAATAATTGCAGACTCAGCATGGATAAGATGCTCTGCTACAGTAGAACGACTTAGATTCGTACGTTCTGCTATATCTTCTAATTTACATCCTCGAGGAGCAGAGTACCAACCGAGAGAATGGGCGGTGAAAAGAACCTCCTCTTGGCGTTTGGTGATTAAGCCCGGGGCTAAATCCTCAGGAAGAACGCCCCCCGCTGAGATTCTATCTGGACGAAGGAATCCTGACACGATGATTTTCTGGGTCTTCACCGCCTTCTTACTACCACGAACGACGTATGTAAGACCAGTATGATCTAGGCGAGTGCCCGGCCTAATCGAGCAGGTTGGCCTTCGCACAATCAACTCAGCGAGTTTAGGATTGAGATCAATGCTCAAGACATAACCCTCGTCAGAAGAAGACGGTTCGGAAAGAAGTTCTCGAACTGAAAAGAAACCAAGTCGCTGCAAATCATCGATTGTCTTCCCTTCCTTGATATTGAGGCGGATTGTAAGAACCAAACTTTGTGGGGACTGCTCAATTACTCCAAGAACAGTCATAGATTCACAGATGTTCAACAATGGCATCATTTCGGAACGAAGGTGAAGACGGTCAATTTGCCAGAAGAAGGTGACTTCCCGTAACCCCCCTCGCATGGTCAAAGGACAGCGGAGATAGAATATGAATCAAACTCAGAAAAATGCGGGTCTTCTATTGAGGCATACGAGAAATATGGTTAGCCACAGGTTTGATGTCTAAGTTCATATTCGTCTCAAATGAGAACATGGCATTGCTGACAATGACAGGGATGAAACGACACTACGATACTCCTGCTGGTACGGTTCGAGCGCTCGATGGCATTGATCTTGAGATTGAAGAGGGCGAACGTGTAATTCTTCTCGGACCTTCAGGCTCTGGAAAAACAACTCTTCTCAACTGCTTATCTGCGCTCGACAGTCCTACTCATGGAACATACATCTTCCAAGGAGAGAGTGTACCTCGAAATCATTCAGAGAAAATGACTTCTTTCCGACGAGATAATATCGGTTATGTTTTCCAATTCTTCAATCTCCTTCAGGATCTCACCGTGATGGAGAATATCCTACTGATTCAAGAATTGGCAGGCAAGAAAAACCCCAATCGGGCTAAGGAACTCCTCAATCTCGTAGGACTTGAAGATGAGATGAACCGATTCCCAGGGGAGATAAGTGGAGGGCAACAGCAGAGAGTTGCAATTGCACGTAGTATAGCAAAGAGACCTACATTGCTCCTTGGTGACGAATTAACGGGAAATCTGGACACTGAGACATCCCAGAAAGTCATGGAGGTACTTGTCGAAGCCTGTGCGAAGGAGAATATCACTGCCGTCTTTGTAACACACGACGAATCGCTTGTTCAATACGCAACACGAGTTATCCGTATAGACAGCGGCCGTATTGTGTCTGATGAAAAAATCAAGGCTCGATTACCTGCTGAGTGAGGTGATTTCGTGTCTATGCTACTCAACAAGCGACTTGCACGGAGCCTTTGGGGGACGAAGTTACGTCTAGTCGCCGTTGTTGGGATGATCTTTGTCGGTGTATTTGCTGGAATTACCTTCGGTGGTTATGCAGCCAATGTCGAACCCATGTATGATGCACTCTACGAGGATTCTGAATCAGGAGCAAATCTAGGGGACCTCTGGATTGACAACCAGTCCAGTGTATGGGCTCCAGAACAGGTATACTCGTTCTGTAACGATGTGGAAAATGCATGGCCAAGTGACGCCGCACCGATAGACACTTGCGAAGGACGCATGATTCTGAAGGGAAATCTGTTCCACACCAATGATACTGGAGACCATCTAATCCCATCCCTCTGGCATGGAATCGCAGTTGATGCAGATATAGACCGGAACTGGTTCCCTGAAGGCTATTCAGAAGGACGCTCCGCCGCGGCTGCAAATGAAGTTGTGATGGATGCACATATGACAGAAATTCTCAACCTGAGCCTAGGGGACCAAATTGAGATAGGGGTAGGCAACGGTAGTTACGAATTTGATATTGTAGGGATTGCATATCATCCGCTCCATATCTATCTGGCCCCAGAAGGTTCTCTCTTCCCCCCTAAGCCCGGTGAATACGCCATCGGCTATGTCTCTGACCTCGGCATGGAGCGTTTGTCGGGAGAGATGGTTGGATCAGCGAATACACTGATGCTCGACATCGAGGGGACTCCTTCCTTTGACCTACCTTAAACTGAGGAGTATGAAGGGGGTGATCTTGACAGTATCAAGATAATTGTTGCCGATTCGATGGAGGCAAACGATCTTGACGGAAGAATCCGGGATAGAGGGCAGAACGATGCTATCGAATTCATGCGACAGGATCTCGAAGGCGCAAAAAAAAGCACAACACCATTCACAGTAATGATTCAAGCAATCGCAGCAATCACGATTGCTCTAAGTTTGCAGCGCCTCGTACAAAGTCAATCTAGAGAGATAGCCATCCTACGAACCCTAGGTGTACCACGCTCATCCCTCATGACAGGGTATCTGATCGCACCTCTGTTCATTGGCGTCTTCGGTAGCGTCTTGGGCGTACTCGCAGGACCTTACGGAATGAATGCGATGTTGGATTTCTATGAGGAAGTAGTCGGACTCCCTATTATCGAACGTAGTGTCCCATCGGAAGTATACGGAAATATTCTCGGTTTGACGATGTTCATCGTGTTTATCTCCGGCGTGTTTCCAGCTTGGAAGGCAACTAGGATGGACCCACTCGAAGTACTTGGTGGGCATAGCGATATTCGAGTTGGTTCCAATCTTCTACGTAGAATGACGAGTTGGATGCCCACAAGCCTTGGTTTGTCGATACGGTCAAGTCTTCGCAAGCCAATTCGGCTGAGTATGACCTTTCTCGCAGTGGGTATATCGCTAATGTTGGCCGGTTCAATTCAGATGATGACCGTGGGCCTCACGGACTCCATCGTCGGTGGATTGGAAGAAGGACAGACTTGGGACGTTCAAGTGTATACATTACCAGGTGGCGAGGAGGCAGTCATTGATTGGGCAGAAGAACGAGACGCCCCACATGAGGCCATTATCGAACTACCATTAGGTAATCTCGAGGATTCCTCTGGAATGGAACGCGTCTTCACATTGATTGCACTAGAGGGATATGGAGAGGGGGAATCTATGCGGAGTGTCGAAATTATTGCAGGTGAAGCTCCGACAGAAGATTCTACGAACACCCAAGTCATGATGGATGAAGGGTCGCTAGAGATGGCCGGATGGGCTATAGGTGAAACCCGCACGATTGATGTGGCTGGATCATCCATTGATGTCGAGATTACTGGATCAGTGCGTGGAGAGATTACTCGAACAATGTTCTTCCTACAGCAGGATCTCTCCTCAATTATCGGCATCGAGGCGACCGCTGTTTACCTTCAACTCCCGAACGGAGTCGAAGTGGACGAATCCTTAGCAAATGTGTCTGCGACCATTCAAGACAGACAAGTCCTGCTTGAAGGAATCAATGCCCTTCTGGAACAGCAGACGCAAGTCCTAACCACAATCATGGGACTTGGGATTCTGTTCACTCTAGCAGTGATGTTCAACACAATGGTGATGAACATCGCAGAAAGAGACTTCGAACTTTCCACTCTTCGGGTGCTCGGCGCCTCCACTGTGGGACTCGGTACCATGCTTCTCTTTGAGAGCATACTAATCGGATTTGTAGGTGGACTCGTTGGAGTGGCCTTCGCATTTGGAGGCGCTATCGGGCTTGCTAGTTCCTTCTCTACTTGGCAGTTCTACTTCCCTGTAGTTCTCGTTCCTAGCGTTGCCTACCAACTAATGGGTATCGTTCTGGTTATCGCTATCGCAATGGTCCCCATAGGCATCTGGCGTCTACGAAACATGGATCTTGTCGAGAAGGTAAAGGATCTCTCCAAATGAGGATTATTCCGTCGACAAGCCCATCTGTTCCTGAGCACTCCGTGCACTAGCTATACGTGTCTTCAGAAGTTCACGCTGACGATGTTTCTTGTTGTTCTGCACGTGCTTAACAGCCAACAAAACTACAATCCCGATAATCACCGGAAGGAGCGCTTCTGCATGATAACGCTCCATAACCTCAATGATACCTTGAGCAGTATATGCCCAAGTGATTGATGCTGCAGTTCCACCAATCATACAAGCAGTCAGAACCCGCTGGAAGCGCATTCTAGCCACAAGACCTAGCATTGCGCCAACCAGAACACCACTCGCCATAAACGGAATCCAGACGAACACAATAAGCCCAAAGAAACCAGCTTTGCCCTCGATGCGTTTTTTGTTACTGTGTGCAATGAACTCTACCGAGGAAAGAATATCTGCAACAAACTGGTTCTGTAACAAGGTTCCAGTGATTCCTTCTTGTTGCGCCACAAAAGTCTCGGTGGCAACGGTTTCATCACCTTCCTTAACACTGAGGTCCTCTGAACGACCGGCAGCCACACGATCGGCAATGGTATCCACCGTGCTCATCGCACTCACAATCACACGACGATCTCCAAGCATTCCTTTCAATTCAGATTGAATCGTTTTTCGTAACTCTCGTTGAACGTCCTCATAAGAAAGGCGATTTCTCAAGAATGAAAGAATCTGATTTGCAGGCTTATACTGGACCCTAAGATACACAGCGAAGTCATCAGAAGTGACATTATTCTCAATATGATGTAGTGGATTTTGGTCAAACCAGTGCTTGACAACTGATCTTACGTTGTCGTCAATACGGGCGTAAATATTCAATTCAGTGAAGAAATTCGTGTAATCTTCGACTGGGCCCTCCATCGAATCAACTCCCTCACGAATGCTCTGATGTACGCCACGTCGCTCATGTGAGGTGCGAACATCGAGTTCTGTACTTCGCATCTCACCATAAACAGCGAATTCACTCAACAGGAACTTAAGCAAGTGTGCTCGTACACTCTCCCGATTCTCGAAGGAACGATCAGTATTCTCGTAGCATGCATCAATACTGATTATCAGAGGTTTGACCTCAATTACAGTGCCCGCCCTATCATAATGAATATGCAGTTCATCACAAGCGGCCTCAAGCGTTCGTTCAATCAGTCGTGATGTTTGCTCATTGGAGAGATCATCTTCATCGTCCCGATGGTAAAATCTGTACATCAACGGATACTGTATGAACAAGAAAACAACAGACATGAAGAGAGATACGAACGCCATCCACCACGGCGGTACACCTGCACTACCACCGGCAAGCATTGCGGTCTCACGGCCACCTGCCCATTCAGCACCCATAAGCGCTAGAGACCATTGTCCCAATGATTGAACTGTCCAACAAGACCTAATCTCATCATCTAACAACTCGATTCCTTTCACGGTTGTTGCTTCACCAAGACCCACTAGACTGAGTATACCGCCCTTCTCAATTTCAAGAACTTCGACTTGGCGCTCTTCGAGAATCATCTCTTTCTTGCCAATCAACGCAGTCTGATTAGTATCAGTGACTGGAATATCTGTTGTATTGAACACCTTCACTCGTAACGTATAGACTCCCGGATTAACATCATCTGTAATCAGAGCAATCTCAGTTTGATTCAGAGTGCCATTCACGACCAATGGATCGATTACAACGGTTCCATCCCTTGGTGCCGGATCCGTATCAGGTTCTACCAAGCGTGCTTGAATTACAATGTTGGAAGGATCAATATTGTACAGTCGGATTCGTAACTCATGTTTTTCACCCTCCCAGATATTTAGCCAAGCAACGCCAGTGCGATCAACACACTCGTCTCCTGGATCGAGAAAGGTTCCAGAAAGAGATTGATCAATAGATATGGAATTTGGCATGAAAGCTCCTGTAGAACTGACTAAGACAATCCCACCAAAGAGAAGCGCTGTAAGTAATCCGACAGCAAGTGTCTTCCCCTCTGGGCCACTAAAGAATGGACGCTTTGTCCCCTCACGGCGTAGTCTAATCTCGTCGAGTTGTTGGTCGATCTCAGTTGTATCTACCTCGATATTTTCAACGGTTTCACCCTCAATTTTTGCTTCCTGAACTTGGAGTTCGGATGCTTCCTCTGACGGAACCAAAGAAGGCACTTCATCCGCCATGCTAGGCCTATGACGCGACCCCCTCATATCCGTTTTGTCCATCTAATCTGAACCTTTTCGCTCATACGTCTACATTCAGTTTCAGAAAAGGGGCATCCCTCTCTGACGTATTCATGAACTAAGAGGAGTTTTTTCTCATAATGAATCATAATCCAATGGTTGATTGGCCACACCAATCTCTCGTGAATGGTTTTCCGTCTTTGCAAACTGGACGTGTTGTTCTCTTTGAAGGAAGTTCAAATGTTAACGAATGGCTACTCCTATCAGTTGCAGCTAACGAATTACAAGATGGACGGACAGTGTATTGGATTGATGGAGGGACTCGATTCGATCCAGGGCGATTTTTGCCACTCATCCGTGCGGGAAGAATCGAAACAGAGGAATGTATGCAGAGAATGTATGTATGCAGAGGGTTCACAGCACACCAGTTATCTGAACAAATCCATTCAGTCTGTAACAACTTAGAAATCAAGAACATTCAGCAAGAAAATGATACGAGGCTCCTTGTGATTAGTGACATGCCAATGATGTATGGAGACGGTCAGATTCGGATTGAAGAAGGATGCTCAATGCTTCGACGTGCGCTGCTCTTGCTTCAACAAATTGCAGCAGAACAAAGTTGCCTAATCCTACTCTCACATCGTTCAAGTCGACAGCATCCTTTCTCATGGGTGCTAAGGCATCAACTCTATGCTGTAGTCGACGAACGTTTCATTTGCGCCCATGAACGAAAAAGTGGGGTGATGAAGGCTACATGGTGCAAGGGATGGAAGTCCATCAAGTGGAATCCAAACGAGATGATGCAAATGAGACTTGATGCCTTCAATCAACACCAATCGGAGAGTACTGGAATTCTAGATGCACCGCTGGAAACCT
>JAZADD010000041.1:0-11247 GCA_036124005.1 Thermoplasmatota archaeon | reverse complement strand
AGGTTCTGAGGTCCATGCCAGTCTTGGTCATGATTTGGTCGAGAATTGGCACGCGATCTGGGGCGTCCCTCTTCGGTCTCGAGACATCCTCCATGTCTTCCCTCTTGCAGCGTTCATCTATGAATGCCACCACAGGACGAGTATCGCACCCCCGTCACCTTCAAGCGGAATCGTTCGGTCGGATTGCCTGCCGGACTCGTGGTCTAGGGGTTATGACGTCGCCTTCACATGGCGAAGATCGCCAGTTCAAATCTGGCCGAGTCCATCTACTATGTATTTCGTTACTGATACATTTCTTCCATTTTTCATATATGTTCCCCTGCGTCCTCTTTTTAGGTCCTTTTCTCACCTAAATATTACTATATAGATTACATTGGTCTACTATGAGACCTATACTGGAATCCCATCATTCAATGGAACCTTTGACGATGATGTTAGTTGCGCTTGCGCTGATTGTCTGCGCCTACATGGCGTGGAATATCGGAGCAAATGATGTTGCAAATGCTATGGGGACGTCGGTTGGGTCTCGTGCACTGACTCTCAAGCAGGCAGTAATTATTGCTGCAATATTCGAATTCAGTGGGGCATTTTTTGCCGGGGATGCTGTTACGGATACTGTAAGAAAAGGTATTCTCACAGTAGATTTCCTAGACCCAATGGTTGATGAGATATTTTCTTTCGATATTGCTTTAGGATTTATTGCTGCAATGATGGCTGCGGCTACGTGGCTCACTATTGCAACTAGATTCGGCCTTCCAGTATCTACTACACATTCCATAATTGGAGGAATTATTGGGGTAGGTTTGATTCTAGAAGTCAAGCATGAAACTTCTCTAATCAATTGGGATAAAGTTCAGGATGTCGTTATGTCTTGGGTCGCGAGTCCTTTGATGGGAGCTCTCATTGCATTTTTCTCCTACTGGATTATCAAGAAGTCCATTCTTGAGTCAGAAAAACCCGAAGATCGTTCAATGTGGCTTGCTCCAATCCTTGCCTTTCCCACCTTTTTCGTGTTAGGGTTAGCACTCCAATTCAAAGCTCTAAAGGGATTGTTTAGTAGACTTGACGACTTAGGTATTCTAACCAAAGGAAATTGGTTAGGAGTGAAAGAGAATGGTTCATTCAACCCTTTCACGCCATATTGCCCATCTGGTGCTACTGATATTCCAACTGAATGTGTTAATGCAGTGTTTGAAGGTGCTTGGTTCCCATTGAATTCTATACTAGTTGCAGCAGTTATTGGTGCAATTTCTAGTTTCATCCTTTACCTTGCCCTTCGTCGTATCGATATCAAAGAGGAAAGCCGTGGATTCCGTGGTGTTGAACGTATTTTCGTTTGGTTACAAATTATCACTGCCGCCTATGTTGCCTTTGCACACGGTGCAAATGATAGATCAAATGCAATCGGTCCTATGGCTGCGGTTTGGCAAGTTTTGAGTTCGGAAGGTGGCCAGTTGTTAGAAGAAGCCGATGTCCCATTATGGCTTGTTTTACTCGGTTCTGCTGGAATAGCAATTGGTGTCATGACTTGGGGTTGGAGAGTAATGGATACAATTGGAAAGAAAATTACTGACATTACTCCTACCAGGGGCTTCGCTGCTGAATTTGGAGCCGCAACAACCATTCTGATATTTTCAATGCCATTCCTTGCAGTCCCAGTATCTACTACTCATACACTCGTAGGTGCCGTTGTAGGTGTGGGTTTAGCAGGTGGCGCCAAGGCCGTTGATTTCCGCGTGTTTGGAAAAATTGCTGCCTCTTGGGTTGCGAGCGTACCTGCTGCTGCCTTCGGTGCAATCGTGCTTTTCGTTGCTGCAACCCAAGGGACTACTACTAGTGCGAATGCCCTGAATATGATTGTAATCTTACCCATTTCATTCATTGCAGTTGGTTATGCAATATGGAAGAGTTCTGGAGAGATCCATGTGGAAGATGCACTTTCAGATGCAGGGGGGACAAGTGGTGAAGATGATGATGCGACTCCATTCGAAGTATTCCATTCACATGCACAGGTAGTCGAAAAGACGGTCAATCACATGCTCGATGCGGTTAACAAAGCATGTGATGGTGAGGATCCGTCTGAAGATATTCAAGCAACAATTGATTCAGAATTGGATGCTGATAACATTAAGGCTGGATTAAGAGAACTTGTGAAGGAAGATATGAGAATAGGACTTCAAGTAAAATCTGATGATTTCCTACATATGCTCACACGCCAGGATAGGATTGCAGATTATGCTCAGAATGTTGCTGAACAATTGGCATTCCGTCCACTGTTCGATGACAAAGAGGCAAAGGAGAATCTCAAGAAGATGGCTCAAGCAGTAGCATCTACTGTAGAGAAATATGAGGATACAGTTGAAGCCTTGAGAGATTATACCATTAGCGGTGAAACTAAGGCAGCAAGAATGGCTATCATCGATTTGATTGAACAAGTCAATCTCATGGAACATGAAGCAGACATGGTTGAAGCGATGGCTGCGGGGTATGTATTCAGCAATGGGGAAGATGAACCACTTGCTGCGATGCATATGTATCGGGTTCTACAGAGAATGGATGACGTAGCAAATGCTTGTGAGAAAGCTGCAAATGCCTTCTTACCAATTGTTTACAATTGATAGGCTCTGGAATTGACATAATGATCGAACTTGTAGCGATTGGATTGGCAACGATATTGGTTGCTGCCTTAACAGTCCCTGCAGGTTTTGGTTTGTCCACGATGCTCACGCCCCTAGTCCTTCTACTGATGGGGCCACATGAGGCAGTCGCCGTAATTGCCGTAGTTCATGGAGCCCACAATGCAGGTAAATTTGCAGCATTGAAGGAAAGTGTTGATTTTTCTGCCTTCAAGAGGTACGGGATTTGGCTTGTGATAGGTTCGATATTAGGTGCTTTTCTTCAAAATCAATTCCCACAAGACCCCCTATTGGCAATCATCGGAGTATTTCTTGTGATTCTTCCATTACTAACTCTTAGTGAGAATTGGACCGGGTATCGCATCCCAGAAGTGAATGATCGATTCGGGGGTTTTGGATCGGGCTTCATGGGAGGTTTGTCGGGTCATCAAGGTGCATTACGTGCCATGTTTCTGACGCGTAGATTGCCAGACAAAATGGCCTATGCAGCAACAGCTAGCGTACTGGCATTATGTGTTGATATCTCAAGGATACCCGTTTATCTGATATTTCGATATGAAGACATAATTCAGCATTCTGTGCTAACATTGGTCCTCGTCATTTCGGCACTATTGGGTGTTAAACTAGGAAAGAAATGGTTGGTTTCTATCAAATCTGAATGGGTCCAAAAAGGCGTGATGTTCAGTATTGTCGCTAGTGGCGTATACTTCATTTTTGAATCCGGCATCTTTGTCTAAATCTAAACCATTGTTGAGAATCCAGTATCAGACTTGTTGCCAATCTGTACCATTCCACCACATCATCGTTCCATTATCCATTGAACGCCAGGTATGACCGGCTTCATCTGTCCATTGTTGGACAACAGTAGGTTCTGCAATTGTTTGTGCGGCATCATTCTCTTCATTAATTTCGAAACCTTTCTCAAGTTCTAATGCTCTTTCAGGTGTAATATTCAGAGCGTTTGCTGTAGCGATAAGGATTCTACGCTCAGCCTCAGTAATCACTCCATCTGCCCCTGATGCTGAGTATGCCTCCAAGTATGCAGTTTCTACATCGTCCAATGCTGTAGGAATGATTTGGTTGCTTAAACGATCGAGAGAAGAAATGATTGGTTTACGAACAATTAGGATACCAGCTCCGACAAATACTCCACCTAATACTCCAAATCCAATTAATGACTCCATTAATTCACTTCCAACTAAGAACGATATAGCCCCTAAACCGGTAAATATCGAATTACGAAATGTTCGCCTCAACTTAGCATCGATACCCAATACAGTGTCTTTCATCGAAGCATATGCAAACATCATTCCTTCAAATGCAAATGGCAAAGGAATCATGAGGCCAGTAAATATCCATGCGTATTCATACAAAATACTCGACAGTCCTCGATTGTTAGCTAAATCCCTAACGAGCATTTCACCGAATGATGGTGCATTTCCGAATCCACCTCCTAACATTGGAATAATGACAAAAAGTGTAGTGAAGAATAGCATGTTTCCGATTACCTTGCCAAGGAATCCAATGTATAGGGATCGAGAAGTCAAACGATTACTACTATCACGATGTTCTTCGGTTTCGTATTGTTTCATTGAAGTGCGCATGATTAACAGTGCAATGATCGATATAAATGGGGAAAAAGCGACCATAAAGAATCCAAATATTGGCACATCCTCAAATGCCCATTCGCCAACAGTCGGACAAGTTCCGATTGAATCTAGCGTTTTTTGCATCGATTCACTGACGACTCCAACTTGCATTTCGTATGTAGGTAGGGTACCTACTTCTGAACAAATAATCCATCCATTATTTTCGTAGACCCAGAGATCTGCTGCTATAATCATGAAAATTATCGTCAATAGTGGCATAATATACCATACATGCCTTTGGAATATTGGCTTATACAGAAATGATAGTTGTTTAACTCTGTAATAAATCGGAAAGCAGAGATACATCGCTACTGAACAAACATGTGCTGAAATGAAGAATGTAGTATTAAAATTCCACAAATATTGGTCGATAAACCACCAGTCATGCCCATTGGGTGTAAGATTCTTCATGTGATATGCGGCCTTGAATCCTTCACAAGCAATTAGAACGGCCATGAAACGATTTTCTGAAGCACCTGAATTTGCACGAATTATTAGAAAAGAAAGACTAAGCAACCATATCAAAACAATCAGGCTGAGCCAATTTGATATCATTCCAATACCGAATTGATTCTCTACCGTGAACGCCTTAGCATAGTATTCGCGAATAGATTCCACGTTTCGGAGAGGTGGACTAAGCATAACACAGTTGTGCCGTCATTTACCTTTGATTATTTGAGACAACTTTGACATGCTGTCGTGTATGGGTGATGTGTATGAGCCCAGTACCCCAAGGCCAACTAATGCTTTCCAATACCGAGACGATTCCAGGTTTTACGATAGCCCAAACTCTTGGATTAGTTACCGGTTCCACCGTTCGAGCGAAGAACGTATTCAAGGACATTGGTGCTGGTTTCAAGAGTGTCGTGGGCGGTGAATTACGTGCTTACACTGAACTGTTACAGGAGGCTCGCAACGAGGCTCTGAATCGTATGATGCAGGATGCCATGTCCCGCAATGCAAACGGGGTTGTCAATGTTAGATTCGCCACTTCCTCAGTTGCAGGTGGTGCTGCCGAACTTTTCGCTTATGGCACCGCAGTCATTGTTCAGTGAGGGATTCACATGGCGGAATCTACAATTGGTGCAATTGTAGGTATTCTTATTGTACCAATTTTGATTCTTTTGTTTACTTTTGGGCCATATCTAATCTCGGGAGTTGTGGGGACATTTCATCAGAGGGGCCTTCAGAAGCGACTTGATATTCGTAAGCAGGTTACACTCTCCAGTTTATCCATGGATCCAATACATTCTCTCTCTAGGCCTGCCAATGTGAATCGCCCGATTCAAGGTAGTGGTCTAGTGATGGCCAACCTCTCAATCTCCCCCTCTTGGTGGCAGATGTTCGTGGTCAGTATTCACTCGTTGTTTGGCGGTAACATCAGCACGCTAGACAATGTGATTAGATGGGGGCGTGAAGAAGTAATTCAGCGTCTTCGTGAAGAGGCGCAGAAGCAAGGTTGGGATGAGGTAATCAACGTCCGATTGGAGACGGCTATGATTCGAAAATCAAGCAATGCTTCGAACCGTAAAGACCGAGGCGCTGCAATGGAGTATCTAATCTACGGAACCGGCGTTCGTCTATCTTCTGTATGATTTCAGAGGTTCTCGATGATTGCATCTAGGAGTGATGAGGCCCCAATTCGGAACCGATCTGGCGTACAATTCGATATTGGCCAATTCTCTTCGATAGCTTCGAGATGGTTTCGAACATCTTGGATTGTTCTCAAGCCACCACTGAGTTTGATACCAGCCGATTCTCCTGCTGCTTCAGAAAGAACCTGTGCGACGAGAGGGGTGCATCCTCCTCTACGTCCTGTTGATGATTTTAGGAAGGATGCTCCACATTCTAGAGCAATTCTACAGGCGTCTACCATCTCCGTGTAATCGAGGCAAGAAGTCTCTAAGATGACTTTCACAGGTGCATCACCTGCAGCTTCAATGAGAGCATGTAGAGAGGCGCGGACATCACCCTCCCGACCTTCCATCATTGCATCGAAGTCAAGCACTACATCAATTTCGTCAGCTCCTTCAGAGATTGCGAGTTTCACATCCTCGATTCTGAGATTGATATCACCGTTTGGCTCAGGGAATAGGCCTGCTGCTGAGGCAAGAAGAATGCCATCTTCCAATAATTTCCGTGCGAGTTTGACATGGACTGGGAGAACACATATTGCTGCGGGGGAATGTGTATTTGCACGCTGGATGAAGGCTTCTAAGTCATCATTTGTTGCTTCCTCATCAAGTAAAGTGTAATCGAGACAATCAAGGGCGATTCTTGCAATCTCAGAATCGCTTGTCATTTAATCACCCGAAGTAGGATTCTACATCTAAGTCTGGAAGTTCCATTCCAAAGTGACGAAATCCTTCGATCATTCGATGGCACCCTTCAACCATTTCCTCGACGGGAGTGACCCCCATCGTCCCCACTCTGAAAATTCGGCCCTTGACATGGTCTTGGCCACCGATTACATGTGTGTCTCGTTCCACAGCCATCCATCGCCGCCATTCTTCGCCCCAAGTTGGGTCTGGATAGAGTATAGCGGTGACTGTGTTGGAGCGCTGTTCCTCTTGGGCAAAGAGTTCGAAGCCTAAATCAATGAATAGATTTCGAACACCTTCTGCAAGGCGTGCGCATCGTGCCCATCTATTTTCCATACCTTCCTCATCTTGTTCCCTGAGTGCTGCAACCCACCCAGTACACAGGTTGATTGAGGGTGTCCATGGAGTCTGATCGTCAGCTGCTTTCTTGAGTGCCTGGACAAGATCAAGGTAGTAGATTGCCGGGTTTGGATTTGTTTTACGTTTCTCCATCATCGCTTCTACGAATCGCTCGGAAACTGCAATTGCTGCGATACCCGAGGGGCCAGCAGTGCATTTCTGACCGCCTACTACGACTGCCTCTGCCCCCCATTCTGCAGGGTGCACAGGCAATCCACCAACGGAGGTTATTCCGTCAAGGATGAAGGGGATACCATGTTTCTCCGCGATTCTGGCGATTTCAGGAGCGTTTTGTGTTATTCCTGATGATGTTTCGTTATGGCAGATTGCCAGTGCGTTATGTTCTCCTGTTGATAGGATCGTATCTATTTCTCTAAGGTCTAATGCTTCACCCCAGCCATATTTGAGGTGAGTGACATTTGCGAAATGTTGGCATAATTGTGCGACTCTCTCGCCGAACTTTCCGTTAGTAGGGACGAGAACGTTGTCTTCTGGTCCAAATCGATTTGCAATAACCATCTCCATTGCAGCAGTACCTGAACCAGATACCACTACAACAGAATATCCATCCTCTCCCTCTTGTGCCTGTTGCCCCATTTCTGTTGTTGTAGGCGTAAGTGCAAAACTATGCCTGAGACGTCCATGGAGTTCGGCCATTACTGTCTTGAATTCTGGGCTCCTATGGGTCATTGTAGGGTGAGCGAGCCCCGTAAGTACGGCATCCGTCAACCTAGTTGGCCCAGGAATAAACCAACAACTCCCCTCCCACTTCGAATCCATATCTGAATCTCGGCGAATCGGGTTCATCAAGAAGACGGACGTAGTGGCCATTGTTGATGTGTTTCATCCGTGAGTCTGAAAGCCCTGAAGTATTGGGGTGGTTATGGTTGAGGTCGGGCTCTGTATGATTCAAGGCGCCCGCCATGCTCATATTCGAGCTCTTGATAGTGCCGCGGAACACCTTAATTTGCCTTTAGTAATCCATGAACTTCGAACTCGAGAAGACGTAATCAAAACCCCCTGTGATGCATACGTTCTTCCTGGTGGTGAATCCACAGTCATGCGATTGACAGGTGGTGCAGAAGAACAGGGGGGTAGTGGGCTTCTTCCGGCACTCTTTGATCAGTTACGTCATACCGATGCAGCAGTTCTTGGTACTTGTGCAGGTGCAATTCTTCTCTGTGATCCACAGGATGGAGGCGAGCCTCTGATTCATGCAAACATTGGTCGAAACGCCTACGGCCGGCAAGTTGATTCTTTCCAATCCATCGTAGACGCACCTCTCTTGGGTCGTTCTTTTCCAGGTGTATTCATCCGCGCTCCTAGGTTTGAGTCACTAGGCGTGGGGGCAGAGGTCGCTGCTAGAAACGGGGAAGAACCAGTTGGAGTGGTTTCTGAGCGTCGCCTCGCCCTTACCTTCCATCCCGAACTCACAGAAGATTTTGGGTTTCATGTTTGGCTCCTCAGTATCTCTATGAATAGGACCCAATCTACCTCTATGGCGGAATCGGAGGTCTGAGTATGGCGATGGGGATCCGTCTTCCGAATGTCCCTGAACTTTACGAAGCCCCTGAAGTTGGTGAGGCGGAGGGATGCATCCAATGTATGCAAGGGAGCAAGTTGGTACTCTTCATCACGGGTAAGTGTCATTGGGCCTGTGACTATTGTCCGTTATCGGAAAATCGTAAGGAAAGCGATTTCATGTTCGCCAACGAACGACGTTGTACTGATTACGATGAGGTGATTGAAGAGGCCCGCGCGATGCGGGCTACAGGTGCAGGTATTACGGGCGGCGACCCTATGATGGCCTTCAATCACACTCTAGAAGGAATCCGTCGACTCCGCTCAGAATTCGGTCCTACCTTCCATATGCATCTCTACACCTCAATCGCCTTTCGACTTGAGTGGGCTCCTCTTCTTGCCGAAGCGGGTCTCGATGAAATCCGCTTCCATCTCCTTGATTTCAAGCTTGAACCATATCGAAAAATCATCCGTGCATGTGCAGACGCAGGGATACACACGGGTGTTGAACTTCCTTGCCCGCCAGACATGGAATCTGAGATGTTTCTCCTCATCGATAATTTACGTGATACTGGGATTGCTTTTCTCAATCTCAACGAACTTGAGATTACTGTCGGTAATCACGACCAGATGGATGTGCGGGGGTTCAATCTATCCGACGGAATCACAGCAGGAGCCGCAGGTTCTGCTGAATTGGCTGAACGCCTCCGTGATCGTGTTCGTGCTGCGGATATTGCTGCTCCTGATCCAGAAGATGGAGAAATTCGCGATGCTTATGGATATCATCTGAAGTTTTGTACAGCCGTGTTCAAGGATGCCGGGCAACTTAGACGCCGTTTTCTCCGTCGTGGTGAATCGACAATTTCCCCACACGAGATTCTTACTGAAGATGGCACTCTCTTATTCGGAGCCATTTATTGTTCAGCAGACGATGCACAAGATAACATGAAGGAACTCCGCGATGTTTGCGATTTACCTGCAACCTTCTTACATTTTGATGAGATTGAATCTCGAATTGAGATTCCTCTAGTAATTGCTGAGGAGTTTGCTGAGGAGATTGAAGCGCCGGTTGCACTCGTCGAAGTACATCCTACTCATGAACGATTGGAGATGACTCTCATCTGGCTCAATGAGCATCGACCTGAATGAGTACTTTTCTTGCGTCGGCTTGATGAATCCCCTTTGTTTCGGGAGCCCATGGTCGAGGACGAGATTCCCGGTTCGGATGAGGAGTCACCGGCCGAGGAACTTGAGGTACCTTTGGATCCTGAAAGTCGTATAGAGGAACTTGAAGCGGCTCTAAATGAAATGGAAAAAGAGATGCTCTACAAGCAAGCAGAGGTTCAAAATGCGCTCTCCCAGATTGCTAAGGTCCGGTCTGAAGGGTCACGTTATGGAGGGATGGGCCTCGCACGTAGAATCGTGGTATCGGTTGAGAATCTAGAACGTGCTTTGGGTCATATCGATGATGATGATGAGACCCCTATTTCATCGGCACTTCGAATGGTGCATAAAGAACTACTCTCATCTCTCAAGACCGAAGGCGTCGAACCTATTGAAGCGTTAGGTCATCCATTCGATCCTGCTAAGATGGAAGCCATCACTACTGTACCCCCAACAGATGAATATGGGGCGGGAACAGTTGTTTCTGTACTTGAATCTGGATGGGTGCTTCGGGACAGGGTGCTAAAGGTAGCACGCGTCGTGGTCGCCTCAGAATGAGTACATCATCTTTCACTACAGGGCTGCTGGCCCTTCTCTTGTTGTATCCTGCAACAGTTGGATTAGTACAGATTAGTAATGGCCTTAGCGGTCCCGATTCGGGTCAAGGATTTCCAGATTCTTGCGAAGGTAAAGAACACAAGTGTGCACGTATCGCCCCTGAGCCACATCGGTCAACAGGTGAGGTAGAAATTCGTTTCAACAATACATCGATAGATCAGATTCTTGCTACATCTGATCTCTGGATTAATGATCAGTCGCGGACTATCGAGAGTCAGAGGTTAATCGATGAATCAAGTGTATATCTCCACGTTGTTGTACACACTCGGTGGTTGAATTACGCTGATGATTTGTATATTCATATCGAGTGCGACGGTGATGACGCGGTGTTATGGGTCCACTCATCGTCTCGATTCGGAGTTAGTGATCTTGGAGTAAATCCTGATCGTATTCATGATCTTAAATCATCTCTAATTTCTGTAGAACATGTGGGTACACCATGCACATAATCAGCCAACTGGTTCTCCACCGTGCCCCATGAAGGCGAGTCGGCGAAGTCCATCATTATTGATTAGAAAATCCACTACTGCATCGGGTATGCTCTCTCCAAGAACAGCTCTGATTGCCTCCTCATCAGTGATTGTCGACATCATTTGTATCGTAGCTCTCACCCTCCACCCTTGCCATCTTTCACGCTTTTCATGATCCATCATGACAGGGCTCCAACCGGCGGCTTCGTAAAGTTCCGCAGTACTTTGGTCAGAGGTGAAGATGGTTCCTGCAGTGCCGTGAAATTTCTCTGCATGCTTGACATAGTTTGGGGGATCATTTAGATCGGGCACTTGGACTATCTCTATTTCTCCACTGTTGGTACCCTGAGTATCATCCAACCATGCTCGAATCATTTGTTCTCGTTCATTTGCAGTCCAGGGATTTTCCAATGATTCTTCCGCCTCCGAGGAGCCTATGCAGATGCGTAGTTTTTTGTCTGAATTTTTC
>JAZADD010000040.1:0-25484 GCA_036124005.1 Thermoplasmatota archaeon | reverse complement strand
GTAATTCGTTCCGTTAACATTCCACGTAAGAAGAATCTCGGCATAGCAAGTATACTCATCCTCATACTCATACCAATAATCACAAACATAGTCGCCGTAACTATCAGTGTAACAATCCTCAACTTCATGCTCAATCTCGACATAATCCTCGAACCACCCAGTACCATTGTCAACTCCATCACCGCTAATTGAAGCATCGATTGAGACCCAAGATGAATCCGTAGAACCCGTCACCTGCGCTGTGATTGGTAGGAATTCTTCCTCATTCAATGCTCCAAATGCTAAACTTCCAATAAGTAACATACAAACGGTACCAACTACGATTACAGCGGTTGCTTCCCCTGCTGAGAGCCACCATAGCCCAAACGTACCAATTCCCGGTTTCGAACCATCAGGATTTGGAGCCTGAGTTGTAGTCTGACCAGGGATTGGATTTTGGGTAGAAGGTGAAGCCGTGAGAGGAGTATTCGTTCCTGTGGCGCCAGAGGTTGTCATTGTCTGGGAAGTTCCCGCAACCTTAGCAGCCTCAGCCTCAAGTTTAGCAAGTTCCAATGCATGCCTTGCCTTCTCAAGTTCTGCTTCTCGCTCCATTTTACCAGATTGTGCCTGTTTGAATTGTTCCATGAGGTCAGTGGAACCTTCATCCTCATCGTGATTATCGGCCCACCACTGATCTGGAGACTTGTCGCTCATAGACCTAAACTAACTAAGAACGATTTGAATATCGTCCCTAAAAAAACCAGAATTTGCACTTCATCCGCTAGTTGGGCCCCACCCAGTATCGAAAATCATCGCATCGTCCTTGAATGACTTGAATTCAAGATGATTGCCACTGGGATCGCGGATAAACATCGTCGCCTGAGCACCCGGTTGGCCCTCATAGCGAAGGTAAGGGCCGATTACGAATTCAACCCCTTTCTCCTGAAGGCGATCTCTCATGCGGTGCCAATCCTCCCATCCAAGAATTACTCCAAAGTGCATCGATGGAACCTGCTTTCCATCAACGGGATTAGTTGCTAAACTTGGCATAGAATCCACACAATGAGCTACAATCTGATGGCCGTAGAGGTTCAGTACGCAAGATTCAGGTTTCTCTCTGCCAACAGTACAGCCTAGAACCTCGGTGTAAAAGGTACGAGCAGCAGGTAAATCGACCACCGGAAAGGCCAGATGGAAAGGCCGAAGCACATAATCACCTATCGATTGCAGTGCGTGCAAGAGCAACTGCTTCATCGACAATTTCCCCGGACACTCCTATGTGCGAAGAAGGATCAAACATCGCATCCATCTCTTCTGCACTAAAGACAGAAGTCAAGGCATCTGTGCGGCCACATACATCACGAAGATGCTCCCCCGTATCGACCGCTGTGAACGAAGCGGTACGGAGGATTTCGTGTGCATCATCACGAGCGACTCCCTTGCTAACGAGTTCAATCATTATCTTCTCAGCCATTACTAGGCCACGTTGCGCATCGATATTCTCAAGCATTCGGTCGGCATCAACCCACAGATTCGTGAGAACCTGCATGGTCTTGATTATTACATCATGACATAAGGCACTAGAATGAGACAAAGTGAAACGTTCTGAAGAAGAGTTGGCGAGATCACGCTCATGCCAAAGCAGGGCATTCTCGTAGGTAGGTATGATGAACGAACGAACGATACGAGCAAGGCCACTCGCGTTTTCTGACTTGATTGGGTTCTTTTTGTGCGCCATGGTCGAGGAACCAACCTGTTTCTTCACATCGAAACCCTCCCCTGCCTCAGCAATTTCAGAACGTTGGAGATTACGTATCTCCTGGAGGATTTTCTCACAAGTTGTAGCGACGTTTGCTAACCAAGATACGTACTCAACGTAACGATCCCGCCCTACTACCTGCGTTGTAGCGAGAGGGACGCCTAGACCAAGATGTTCGAGAATAAGGCGTTGAAGTTCGCGTGCATCATCGCCCTGAGCAGCTCCGGTACCTACTGCACCGAGAAACTTGCCTACTGCAATACGTGGGGCCGCCTCATCAATTCGGACAAGGTGTCGGCGCATCTCGTCTAACCAAACGGCGACTTTCAATCCGAAAGTAATCGGCACAGCAGCTTGACCATGGGTTCGACCTAACATGACAGTATCACGTTCGCGCTCAGCAAGATTAGCTGTAACCTGAATCAACTCACAAAGGGCGGATCTCAGCAAAACCATCGAATCCCGTAATTGGAGGGCAACCGCCGTATCGACAATGTCGTTCGAGGTAGCACCTAGATGGATACACCAACCTGCATCGCCTGCCGCCTCAGCCATTGCCTTAGTCAAGGCCATAATATCGTGACGTGTTTCAGCCTCAATCTCAGCAACACGTTCAATGCGGACATGCTCAGGATTGGAGATCGCTTCAACCGCAGCATAATCCTCTGCACTCACACGGCCAAGTTCACGATGTGCCCAAACAAGAGCGCGCTCAACCTCAACCTGCCTCTCATGGCGTCCAATGTCGGACCAGATGCGCTTGAACGACTGGTCGCCGTAGCGGTAGTCGAGAGGGCAGAAGTGCATGGTTCACCACCATCATATGTCAGGCATCAAGATTCCGTTGCTCATCCAACGTTCTGCATTGCTTCCTCAATCATCTGCTCAAGAGTAATTTGAGGCCGGAAACCAATCCGTTCCTCAATTGATAGCACATCCACAACGCCCCACACCTCAGAAGAGGCATCATTACCATACTGAGGGGCAGCACCAGTCATCGCTTCATACTGTTCCGCTACAGTCTTCAATGGTACTGCACGCCCAGTTCCCACTGCGATAGCATCGCGAGTAGGGGGAGGATTGTGCATTACACCCATGATGACCTCAACAAGGTCCCTAACATGGATGAAATCCTTTGATTGCGAACCATCTCCTGGAACTGAAACCCAACCAAAAATGGCATCTCTCGCGAAATCATGAAGGAGGCCATGCCCCTCTCCAGTCTCCTGAATCACGCCTTGCACATTTGACGCACGAACAATAGTAACCGGACGTTCAGCCTCAGCGTGTTCAAGTGCAGATTCTTCAACCCAAAGTTGAGCCTCAGCCGCCACATCACGTGGGGCAAGACGAGTTTCCCCGGAGTAAAACGGATCATCAGGTGTAGCCTGAGGGTGAACACGAAGAGTGCCAACAAGAATCAGATGAAGCCCCTGATGTCGATTAACTGCTCCAAGAATTGGTTTTGCTGCATCTCTCATCGCAAGGAGGCTCGCACGATCATCTCTGCCGGCTTCAGAAGAGGAGGCGTTGAAGTGAACTAATGTCGTGCAAGGCACCAAGAGAGCATCTAGGAGCATCTCGTTCCCTTCCTCCAAAGCCTCGGGAGGGATTTCCACACATGCATCACCGAGTGCCTCACGGAGATAGGGGGCCACAAAGGCATCCGGAGCACTGATGGCAACTCGCATGGCTAACACCTCATACATCAACTCAGAGGATATCATGGTGCCGGTCAGAGTGAACGGCTACAATCCGCACATAGAATAACGCGCAGGCGAACGGTTCATGACCTCAGGGGGTGGCCTTTGGCTACATGGCCGGAGATCCGAAGGTGATGGTAATCACCGGAAATCGGCCGGGAATCCTCTCTTCTCCATTCACAGTTCTTCGTCGAGTTTGGAATCAAAGGCACTTAGTGCGGCACTTTGTCCAACGTGACCTGAAGGTCAACTATCACGGAACAATCATCGGTTGGGGGTGGACAATGGTCGAACCACTCGCCCTAACTGCAGTTTACTGGCTTGTATTCTCTCTCCTCAGAGGCCAAGATGACCCTATATTTGTACTTGAGATACTAATTGGAGTTCTCGCCTACGGCATGTTTAGCCGTACTCTTTCAGGAACGACGACATCCATAGTGGGCAACAGTGGCCTAATCAAACAAGTTGCCATTCCAAGAGAGGTTTTCCTATGGGCCATTGGAGGATTTCAGACTCTTCGTTTCTTACTCTCGATTGTAATTCTCCCCCCAGTCCTCCTACTAATGGGGGCTGAACTCACTTGGACACTTCTCCTCGTACCCTTAGTCCCACTCGGTGTCCAGTCTCTCTCGATGGGCTTAGGGATGATTTTCTCCATATTTCACACACATGTACGTGATACCAGCCATGTCGTGAATATTCTCACTACAGCAGGCTTCTTCCTATCTGGTGTGTTCTTTGGAATGCGCCACATTCCGGAGGAGCATCATGACATGTTTGCACTAAATCCGATTGCAACATACATCGAACTTATGCGAGCTCTTGTGACTGGCAATTGGGAGGTGCTTGAACCGATATATGTAATCCAAGCAGCCGGATTTTCTCTCATTTTCCTAATTCTCGGCTGCATGGTTTTCGTCAGAAATGAGGCGAAGGCAGTGAAACATCTGTGAGGCTATAGGAATGAGGGACAACGCGATAGAACTCTCCTCTGTCACCCTTGACTTTCCAGTTAAGGGGGGAGCAAAGTATCTCAAGGAACAGGTTACTGGAAGATTTCGGAAAGATAAGGGTAGGACTACCTTTAGGGCTCTAGAATCAGTAGATTTGGAAATTCAACGAGGACAAATTCTTGGAATAGTCGGCCCGAACGGCGCAGGTAAGTCAACTATTCTTCGCATCATGGCAGGCATCTATCATCCAGATCAGGGGACTGTTCGTACTCGAGGTCGCTGCGTACTTCTTGCTGGTATTGGCACAGGTTTTCAGTCGAATCTAAGTGGCCGGGAAAATATTCGACTTAATGGAAGCATCATGGGTTTGAATCATTCGGAATTAGCAGAAAAGATGGACGACATCATTGCATTCAGCGAAATCGAAGCACATATCGATCAGCCAATTCGCACTTATTCAATGGGAATGAAGGCACGGTTGGGATTCGCTATCGCAGCACACCTTGAACCAGAGATTCTACTTATCGATGAAGTGATGGCCGTAGGTGATGCCGCATTCCAGAAAAAATGTAAAGAAAGAATTCGTGAGATGGTAAGCGGAGACACAACTGTCGTAATCGTAAGCCACAACATGAATACTGTGAAGACATTCTGTGACCGAGCGATTTGCATACATGAGGGGGTTATGCATACCTCTGGCCAAGGGGTCCAAGAGGCAATCAAGGCTTACCATCGAATCCTCAGTGAGGAGGAATGACACTGGCCCGTATCGCGATGATTGTTTCTAATCCCTGCGACCCTGATCCGCGGGTCGAAAAGGAAGCAATTGCCCTAGTAAATGCAGGGCATGAAGTCGTAATCCATGCGTTCGACCGAGAGGAGACTAGGTCACGGGAAGATATAATCGATGGAGTGAGTGTTCTTCGGCACCAAGTTGGAGTGACCCCTAGAGGCGCTCCGAACCTACTGACAGGGTTTCGAGTTCTCCGTGGACTACGTAGGTTCAGGAAATCCGTCATCCAAACTCTGAGCATGAACCCCCCCGATGTCATCCATTGTCACGATGCAGATACCCTAGCAGCCGGCCTACAATTGCGACGGACAAACGGAACGAAGATCGTGTTCGATATGCACGACCTCGCTCACTCTTGGGCACGTATGCACCGGCCGACATCGATACTGCGCCGCATAGTTGCAAAGATAATCGAACGGCGGCTTGTTCGACGTCTGAAACGATGTAACCTCATCGTGACTAGTTCTGGTTCGGTCTCAAAGACCTCGAAACCTGGTTTTCGCGAGTGGGTAAAAAAACGGTCTGATGTTGAGGTTGTTGTCGTAGAAAATCGACCCGAATCCGTCGAATATGAACTCCCTTTTCCAAAAAATTTCACTATCGGATACATAGGGAGCATACGTGAACCCAAGATGTTCAGGACACTAATCGATGCAATCCAACTATGGCCCGAAGAAGAACGCCCCCTTCTTGTAGTCGCAGGGCACGGGACAGCAGGGGCAGAAGTCGATGCAATGTTAGAGGAATCCGGGATTAGATTTGAGCGAATAGGGAAGTTCAGTCGGAACGAAATCGAGGGACTCATCGCCCGCATCAGTGTCATGTACGCAGTTTACCCAGTGCTTCGAGGCAATATTCTGGAGGGAGCGCTTCCTACGAAAATGTTCGATGCTGCAGCATACGGCCGGCCATCTGTCGTCAATTCCGGCTGCCTGATGGGAGATATAGCTCGAGCGGAAAATCTCGGAAATGTTGTTGATGCTAACGACCCTGTTGCACTACATTCAGTACTCTCTACATTCAAGCAGGATTCTCCAATAGTCCGCTTGCATCGTGATTGGTCGGGTGAGGCAGACAGACTCATCGCAGCATACAAGAGATTCGGGAACGTTTCTTGAACCATGTCGAAGGAACGAGGCATATGCTCACGCGAGACCGCATCGAGACTCGCGACCTCACAATAGGTGTCGTAGGACTCGGTTATGTTGGCCTTCCCACTGCACTAGGCTTCCATGATGCAGGATTTCGCGTTCATGCTTTCGATGTCTCAGAACGAGTCATATCTGAACTAGAAGCAGGGCGAAACCCAGGTGATGATACTGCCTTTGATGATGCAATCCCATCAGATGAACGCTGGATTGTAACAGGAGATCCAGCAGTGGCAATCCCTGGATGTGATGTCATACTAGTCACAGTCCCTACACCGGTGCTCGAGGACAAACGTCCCAATCTTCGCTACATCCGAGAAGCTGGTGAAACAATCTTTGACCATTTAGATCGAACTAAACGTCCAGTCGTGGTTCTCGAATCCACCGTTTATCCAGGCGTTACTAGAGAGGTGTGGGGGCCGATTATAGATGCAAGAGAACTCAAGGAGGGAGTCGACTTAGACCTTGCTTACTGCCCTGAACGGTTCGTTCCAGGTGACTCACGCTATGGAGTTAGACAAGTCCCACGAGTCGTTGGCGCGGTTGATTCAGATATTGTTCAAGCCTTGGCAGATCTATATGGCCATCTAACCGAGGGAGGAGTTACTCCAGTTTCATCAATCGAGGTCGCCGAAGCTGCAAAAGTTGTTGAGAACGTACAGCGAGATCTGAACATTGCACTAGTGAACGAACTCGCACTAATACTGCCTGAAATCGGATTGGATGTCGAGGAAGTCTTGAGTGCTGCTGCCACAAAATGGAACTTTCATCGCTATACTCCCGGCATCGGAGTAGGAGGACACTGTATTCCAATTGATCCTTACTACTTGATTCAGAAAGCACGCTCTGCAGGCGCTCCGGTTGATCTCATCACCTCTGCTCGAGAAGTCAATGCAACCATGCCAAAGCAAGTGGCGATGAGGATACTGCGCCACACATCAGCCATGGGAAGGGATCCTGATGGACTACGGGTACTCATATTGGGATGGTCCTACAAACCCGGTATCGCAGATGCACGCGAAACTCCTGCCAAACCGCTTGCTACTGAACTAGCCGAGCAGGGGTGCATAGTGAGTGTATGGGACCCACACATCCATTCGGATGATCGATTAGAAGGTGTGTACACGTGGGTCGACGAACCGACCTCATCAGAACCAGATGTAGTTATCCTTTGTACTGCACATGAGGAAGTATTGAACCTTGATTGGTTGGCGTTAAGAGAATCATCAGATCTAGGATTCCTGTATGACGGTCGAAGGGTGCTTGACGAGGATAATCTTCGAAGTTTAGGTTGGACCATGGGTGCAGTCGGCCGCCCATAATCAATCTGCATCTGGAAAGAGATTCCATGTGTGGAACTCGGAACCCTCAGGAATTGGCTCAGTGGCCTCTTCGATTGCCTTTTGGGTTGTCGGACGAATCCAATCAGGGAGTAAGTCAAACGCGGGCGGGTGATGTTTGGTCCACCATGTGAAATCCTTGTCCTTGAGATGATGTAAATCCGGGACTTGGTCCCAATGATCTTGCTGATTCACCCACCATAAGGCATGAGTAGCCGTTCGAACCGGGCGCTTAGAGAGAAATTTCTGAATTTCCCTAGATTTGATATTGTAAGGATGACCGAGCATTCCATTCTTATGGAAGCATTTCCAACACCGCCCGCACCCAGGATGCTTCGCTCTGAGGCAGGAACTTACCACATCTCCTAAGCCTGCTTTTTGAACAAGGTGGACTGCAGAAGCCTCTGAAATACCTGCAATAGGGAGTATAAGATCGAGACCTATACTTTCCAGTAACGGAGCCCATGTCTTCCACCACCCCGTTTCTGCAAAGTCACGATATCGGTAACCATGCCAAAGATACGTGTTGTCCAATGGCATACCCAACGCAACACCACGGAGATCAAAGTGATCTGCTAGAAGGATGAGGTGTACTGCAGCGGCAAGGTCAGTGGAAAATCCATTCGGTTTCCCCCAATGAGTTCGAATCCGCTCATGGTCCGAGGGAATGCTGTGTGTAACACGACCTGTGGTCGACTGGATGTGCTTGAACAGGTGGTCGGCTCCATTGTGTTTGAGCAACGAACGAAAATTCCGGCGATGATGAATCAAGACAGTATCCTCCGGCATGATGGAAAAACACGCCGTAGAATCGATTCCTCCTGAGAAAGACAATCCTGGAAAACGTCCGTGAGGCCGAGAAGGAGTCCAACCGTCGAGAATTCCAGAAACCCATGGTGACAAAAGGACATGTGCGGCCACCCGATATAGATCAGGATGAGTGGCCTTAGCGTCGTAGCCTCTCGGCATTTTCCATCGATGTACACCAGCAGGTGATTCAAGAATGAGATGCCGCCGTTTGCATCGCCAGAACCATTCGTGCTCAGAAGAACCAGCCAGTTCATGGGTCGACAGTTCGAATCCCCCTATATCCTTGGAAAACCAACAAAGGTCATAGCAATTGGGAACAGAGAACTATTGAAAATCC
The DNA here is from genome assembly GCA_036124005.1 of Thermoplasmatota archaeon. Taxonomy (GTDB): domain Archaea; phylum Thermoplasmatota; class Poseidoniia; order Poseidoniales; family Thalassarchaeaceae; genus MGIIb-N2. Next base: position 16,662 of record JAZADD010000040.1, on the reverse strand, counting down.
TAATTCAACCACAGATAATATTCGGTTGGAATGCGAATTTTGGCATTATTCTACAAAGTATATCTTCGACTCCACATACAACTCCGCATTGACAAATGAAGAGATTCTAGCAGGCCGGACACGTGGATTGACCAATGGATATATGGAGGGCTTAGAGGAGGTGTAGATTAACGGTGAGGGGTGACCTCATCGATTAACTTGGGAAGGGAGGATGGAACGATGACGCGCCCACCCCGATTGGCACGGACATCTCTGAGGAGAATAGGGGATTTACTTCAAAATCGGCGATATCGCCGGACGATGACTGCCTATGTCCTAAGAAGAATCGACCGGGCCGCCACCCTTGCACAGCGAATCCTAGATGAGGATCCAGACGACACATATGCGTTAGATGTCCTGGCAAAGGTGCACGCGAGGAGGAAAGAATGGGGGCGCTCACATGATTTATTCAGCCGAGTATACCACCAAGATGCGGATCATCTGAATATACTCCACCAAATGTTCCGTACAGGTGTTTACAGTGCACGTTGGTCGAGTCTCAGAACATTTCTAGCAGTCCATCCAGAGATTCTCGAACACCCATACTACATTGGCATCTTACACCGTAAAATCTCCAGACTTGATCCAGAGAAAGCATGGAATGAGTTGGTGAAACTCGCCAAAGTCGCCGAGATGCCAGAAACTATTCTCCAACTCTGGGCCGATATTGACAAAGAGATTCTTCAAGAAGATGATGCTGATATATCAGCCGCCGTACAACGTCAGGCATTCAATTCGGGCATACACGGGAGACACTCGATTAGCCACCTAATCCGAATCCGGGGGGGCGAAGCAGATTTATCCAAGCTGTGCAATGAATTTGGCTATGCCTCTCTGTTTGAATGGGCCGCGCTAAGTAATACTTGGACTGAAACTGTCGTCTCCGACACAATGCGTTCCGGTCTTCGAACAATGGAGAACGAGAGGGCATTGGAATTAATCGAGAACATGTCACACTTCGTACCAATTCATGAGATTCTAGGTTCTACCCTTATGCCCAATGATTTTGCTTCAAGGAACCATTCTCATCTCCTTGACATGGTTGACAACGACTTACCACATCGACTTGCAACAATGCTGAAACGCGGAGAAGTTGCGAATGCGATGGAACTCATCGAATCTATTGGCCACCTCTGGAAAGATCAGAATCGCACCGAACTCTGGACTGTCGTCGCAGATGTTCTTGTTCAGAATGGGCACCATTTACCAGCAAGACGGATCCTAGAAAGACTACTACTTCGCAACCCAACTGATGCCAAGATTGCCTTTCTCCATCTTCGAACATACGACATGCTTCGCCTACACAACAAGAGCCTAGTTCCTGGAGAGATTGCCCACCACATCCCTGGGGTCTCAGTATCTGCTATCGAAGCACATGCCGACAATCTCGCAATCATTGGTAGAATCGAACTCTCCGAGGCCATACTTCGACCGTACCGTGAGACTCTAAATCGAAGAGGACACCGCCTCAGAATGCACCTGCGATTCTATGATGCGCAGGACCCAATTGCGGTGACATCTCTCTATTCACTCATGCCCCCCAAAGTACAGAAGGTTAGTGAATTCGCGTCACATCAAGCATTAGCACTCAATATGTTAGATTGTCCAGAGGATGCACTCGATACGCTCTCAGATCTTGTAGGAAATGGGGAGGCGAACGCATGTATGACTGCGTATGAGATTCAACGAGCTAGGGGTAGAAAAAGCGAAGCATTAGCGATGATTAACAAGAGTCTTAACGCGTATGGGTATGCTCCAATGTCAACATCTTGGGCGAATAGGGGTTTTCTCCTGACTGAATTACAAACCGAACATGTTGAGAGATACCACTCTGGACCAATGGTTTCAGTTATCATGACAGCGCACAAAATGAATCCTATGATGGATACTGCCGTTCGTTCTATACTCGAACAATCTCACCAAAATCTGGAACTCATTATAGTCGACGATGCTAGTCCAAACGAAGACGAAGCGATGTACAAACTATACACGGAAGACCCTAGAGTTCGAATCATTCGCCAAACAGCGAATTCAGGGACATACGCAGGACGAAACGCTGGCCTTGCAGTTGCTACTGGCGAATACATTACATTCATTGATTCAGATGATTGGCAGCACCCTCAGAAAATCGAGAAATGTATCGAACGGATGGATGCGGAAGAAGCCCTGGTTGCTACTCTTGACTCATATGTACGCTTATCTCCAACCGGAGAACTTGCCCAAGTAGGATCTTGGTTTGTACGGAAAGCTTTGATGGCAATATTCTGGAGAGCAAAGGATCTTCGTCAACTCGGAGGCTTCGATTGCGTTCGCGTATCTGCAGATAGTGAACTACTTGAGAGAGCGGAAACGGTATTCGGAAAGGAACGTATCCAGCACATCCCTGTAGCATCCTATGTCGCCACATATCATGATGACTCCCTTACAGGGGGAGGGAAATTCTCAATCGGTTGGCGTGGTGTCCGAGGAGCAAGGGGGCAATATGTCGCCAACTTCCGTGCATGGCATGCCCGAAATCGAGGCACGACAAATCGTCTACGTGTACTCGAAACCGACTCAGGGGGGCGATTCCCTACTCCCAAGGATATGCCAAGGACAAGACATGGTCACAATTTAATGCAAGAACAATATGCAAACAGTTCCTTCTTCAATCATATTACTTCCAATGAAATCATACTACACCCTCAGCCTCATCCAAGACCATCTCTAAGTAACCAAAGAGTAACTGTATGCATGGCAACCTTCCCAGGACGATTTGGGGTCATCGGGAAAGCTGTACAAAGTCTGCTTGACCAGTCGAGGCCACCTGACGAGATCCTCATCCACGTCAATCAGACAGATGACCATCCACCCCTACCCAAAGATCGACGCGTAAAAGTACATGCGTCTGCTCATGTGAATATCACCGATATCGGGAAATTCAAACTCGCAGCAGATATCCATGAAGGAATTGTCTTGACAGTGGATGACGACATCCACTACCCTCCTGACTATGTAGAGACGATGGTCGATGCCGTAAATCGATATGATGGAGAAGCAATTGTTGGAGTCCATGGATGCGTTCTACCAGTTGGAGAAGCGGTCAAAGATTGGGATGAATATCGTCGGAAACGTCGTGTTCACTGGTTCCGTAGGCCCGTATCCACAGACCTCCCAGTCAACATCGTTGGAACTGGGACTATGGCCTACGATGCATCAAGAATCACATTTGATTGGACCAAATATGAACAACAGAGAATGGTCGACATACATGTTGCTGTCGAGGCTCAGCGCAAGGGTATCCCAATGATTACTCCACCAAGAGGACGCGAATGGATGGTACCGATAGACCCGGATGAAGGAGATTCAGAAGAGTCCATCTGGGAGATGGTTCAGACTAGCGAGGATATGCAACAAGACATCATAGGTGTCCTGAAATCTGTTCCTGAATGGACGCTTAATATCGCAGGGGAGTCAAATCTTGGTGTAAACGATTTGAGTTTTCTCAACTGAATCATTTCTGATTCAAAAAAGAAATGACTTGGCGATCGATTTCTTCGTAATACTCGGGTATGTAATGGAATGGAGCTAGCCCCCACTTGTGTTCCGGATCTGCAATCAATAACGATGGTGATTCAACAATACATACAGGTTGAAGTGTCTTTATGGCTAAAGAATACAATCTTTGAAGAAGGACATTCTCACGCTCAATTTGAGCGATATTTTCCATGACTTCAATCCCATTTCCAGTCCTTAGAGTAGTCGCCCAATTAGCTCGATGAAGAATAATGGGAGCATCCGCCCATTCGGAGAATACTGCAAGTCCCTCTTGGAATAATCGAATGTATTCATCCCCACCTCGTTCTAGTCGGATCTTATCCCCGGAAATCGATTCAAGGGTTCCACAATCATGGAATGCCTTAGATCGAGTCATAGTTGAATTGCCTACAAGATATACATCGAATCGCTCATCGATGAGGTCAACCATTATGACAGTAGCATCTCCGGACTCAAAGCTACGCTTGATTAAATCCCATCGAACCATTCTTTGTTGAAAGGGACTAGATATCCTCATCAAATAGGATTCATCGAAGTCGACTGAAGTTGTGGATTTGGTGGCGAAAGATGATCTCGCCTGATAATTCGATACAGGCCACGCCATGAATTCAGCGAAGTCGCGACTCACACAAGAACCGTGAATGGCGATTTTGCATCGCATATTCACATCCCTTCCACGAGGAGATTAGAGAGATTCACCTGGCCGTTCGGTGAATCCATTGGACCCTTACTTGTTCTCTTCAGTAATTCCTCAACGGATGAGGAAAGCTGTTGACCAGATTGTTGAACCAAGCCCCAGCCCTCCTGCTCAGCCACCTTGCATCGCGCCAGTTGATCGTCCATCCCAGTATTCATGTTGGGTAGAAACAAGGTTGGTATGCCCAACTGCCTCATCTCATGGAACGAGTTGTAACCACCCGCTTGAATAGAGACATCGAATGCGTTGAAGAACAATGCATTCGGATAATCTCGGATTATATGTACCCGTTCAAGATTGATTTGTAACCGATCGCCTAACAACGACTCACCAAGCACCACATGGACATCCTCGTGTAAGAGAAGAGCGTCGGTGACCTGACGTACATCTGAATCAATTTCATTGATTCGGCCGGCGCCTAGTTGAACATATGCGACACGAGCATTCTGTGGGACACCTAGCCTACTTCTTGCATCTTCTCGAGACCACATCTCGTTAGTATCGATGAGGGTCATCGGTGGAACTGTGAGTACCTCCACGCCATGATCTACCTCGGAGGGGAGGAGGGGGACTGCATCCTCCGGATGAACAATCAAATCGAATTTACCAATAGAATCGATTGGAATGCTGCTGCCCTTGCGGAACATCGCCCTACGCAGCCAGACCTTTTGAGGAACTGCGATGGTATCGAGAGCATCTAACATGCCCCGATACGGAAATGCACCATCGAAAACAAAGGTCTGAGGACGATGTGTCTCAAGTACAAGAGTGAGCATCTCCTGGACCATTGCATTCCACGCTTCAGAATCCATCCCCTTGAATTTCTTAGGACCTGCGAGATGGTAAGTTGGAAATCCGTCGAGATATGGTAGGTGAAGTGTAGGCTGCGTAGTGAAGAAAATAATCTCAAGTTCGGGGTCTAGCCGACGTAAGCGTCTAGCTAACCCATACATCCGAGTAAAGTGGCCGAAGCCAACTCCGTTGGTAGGGAAGAGGACGATGCAGCGTTCAGGTCCACCTTTGAGTTGAATCATGGAATCAGACATTGGCCGTGGACGTCGCCCAAGCATCTCCATACCAATCTGCCAAGTAACAACTGGAAGTGTAATCGGAAGAGCGAGAATCCTCCATGGTTTACGAGCAGCCTCAATTAGATGGTTGCCGAGACGGAATGATGCGGAATTTCGAACTCGCCATAGTTCGCGCCTAAGAGCCGCTTCTCTCCGGTCAGGGCCTGTTCTCGGGCCCTCCTCCATGGCTCTGATTTGGATGCATGGACCTTGAGCGTTGCTTTCAAAAAACAGACCTAGAAGGCTACCTGCTCAGTTATCTGGCCAAGACACATGTTCAGGCTGACGAACGAACCTTCAAGGAATGCGTAAACTGGGTTAGGGGTAAGGCCAGAGCCGGTGATTAGTATGGTTGACCAACTTCCTAACCTCGGACGTGAATCAGAGATGCTCTCTGCCATGGGCCTCTCCTCCATGGATGACTTGTTTTCTGATATCCCCAAGGCAGTCCAACGCAATACTCCACTCGATCTTCCACCACCACAAACAGAGGAGGAAATATGGAGAGACGCACAGCGACTCTTGTCTGCTAATGTCCCAGTAAATAGCAGGCCTTCATTCATTGGAGCAGGACTCTATGCGAACCATGTGCCATCAATGGTGCCGATGATGGCAACTCGAGGAGAGTTCCTTACCTCATACACACCATATCAGCCAGAAGTTAGCCAAGGGATGCTTCAGGCAATGTGGGAGTTCCAAACAATGATCTCTGAACTTGTCGGACTTCCAGTTGCAAATGTAAGCATGTATGATGCAAGCACTGCTGCAGCAGAGGCTCTCACAACCGCAGTTCGCGTTCTGAATCGTAAAGTCGAACAGAAGGATACAGTCTATGTTTCCGAATTAGTACCTGAGCATCGATTCAGTGTGATCCAAAACTACACTCAAGGTGGAGGTATTGAGGTCAAGAGACTCCCACATGGAGAAGATGGACGTCTCGACATGGAAGCAGCGAAAGTAGCCGCTGGTTCATGTGCAGTATATGTTGAGCAACCGAATGCCTTTGGTATCGCTGACGAGGGTATTGCATTACTCAAAGACATGCTCGGTGAGAATACTGCCCTCATCGTTGGAGTAAATGTCGTCAGCCTTGGACTGATGGAAGCACCCGGGCACTATGGTGCAGACATTGTCGTGGGTGAAGGACAACCATTTGGAATCGGGCCGACAGGAGGCGGTCCTATCTACGGAATTTTTGCCTGCAAGCAGGCCTTCATTCGTCAAATGCCCGGACGTATTGTTGGACTCTCACACGACTCTGATGGGCAGCGAGCGTTCACACTAACCCTCAGTACAAGAGAACAGCACATACGTCGCCATCGAGCGACCTCTAACATCTGTTCTAACGAGACACTTATCGCGCTGATGGGCGCCATGCATATGGCTCTCCTCGGACCAGGTGGACTTGAAATCCTATCAACTCGAAATGCAGCGGCAGCCATGCTTACTGAAGAGAAGCTCTTGGGAATCGAGGGCGTCGAATCTGCGCACCCTAATGCACCTCACTTCAACGAGTTCGTCATTAGCCTTCCAGGATCAGCCGAGAGCCTATGTCAGCATCTAGATCGACGAGGCATCACTCCAGGTCTACCGATTGAGATACTCTTCCCAGATATGGAAAACAATCTCCTACTCGTGTCCTGTACTGATCAAACAACAGAGGGGGATATCACCGCTCTCGCCGCAGGTATCGCCGGATGGATCGAGGAGGTGGTTGCATGAGTGATATCTTTGCTTTCAACGGTTCAGAGGAAGCAGGATACGCTCAACCTGCGCCGGTTGCGGATGCAGATGCTGCAAAGGCCCGGATCCCAGAATCACTCCGCAGAACAAAGCGAGCTGGTTGGCCTACGGCAAGCGAGCCAGAACTAGTCCGACATTACACTTGGCTATCACAAAGGAACTTTGGAATCGATACTGGATTCTACCCCCTTGGTTCTTGCACCATGAAACACAATCCACGTGTTAACGAACGAATCGTTCAACTCGCTGGGATGAATGACATCCATCCCCTCGCCCCGGCTCACCACCTGCAAGGATTGATGGCGATATTCCACGAAATGCAGGAGATGCTTGGACACTGTGCAGGAATGGATGCAGTAACACTTCAGCCAGTGGCTGGCGCCCAAGGGGAGTTCACCGCAATCCGCTGTATCCAAGAGTATCATCGCACTATCGGTCAATCACATAGAGACAAGGTCATTGTTCCAGATTCCGCACACGGAACAAATCCTGCCAGCGCTGCCATGTGTGGCTACTCAATCATCGAAATTCCCTCCGGAGAAGATGGGCGTCTCGATCTAGATGCACTCCGTGCTGTAGTCGGTGATGATACCGCTGCAATGATGATTACTAATCCAAGCACTCTAGGTGTCTTTGAACCTGATATCGCTGAAGCCGCCCAAATTGTCCATGATGCTGGAGGTCAGATGTACTATGATGGTGCAAATTTCAACGCGATAATTGGACGAACAAACCCTGGACTGATGGGCTTTGACGCTGTCCATTACAACCTGCACAAAACATTCAGCCAACCTCACGGAGGAGGCGGACCCGGTAGTGGGCCGATTGGTGTAAAGTCGCATCTCGCGGAATTCCTTCCTTCCCCAATTGTGAGCAGGCGGCCTTCAGAAGAAGGAGAAATCGGCGCAGGAGATGGATGGTGGTACACTTGGGAAGAGCCCGAGAATTCAATTGGCAAGGTCCATCAATGGCATGGGAACGCTGGAGCTGTGGTCCGTTCATGGGCTTTCTATCGCAGATATGGTCGTGATTTGACAACGATGTCAGAACACGCCGTCCTCAATGCGAATTACCTCCGCCATCAAATTATGAATCCCAGCCCTGAAGTGCGCGAGAAAATCCATGCAATGCCTCTCGACGGATGTCCAGCAGACGTCGTAAAACATGAGTTCACGCTCTCGATGACACCACTAGTCGATGCCATTGGTGCAAATGGCAAGGATGTTGCAAAGAGATTGTTGGATTACGGATACATGTCCCCCACACTCTATTTCCCAATGATTGTCCCAGAATGTCTCATGATTGAACCTACAGAAACTGAATCCAAAGAAGCACTTGATCAGTTTGCAAAAGATTTCCACAGTGTAATCAGCGAAGACCCGGAGATACTGACTACGGCCCCACACACAACAGATGTGAAGCGGGTAGATGAAGTGTGGGCGGCTCGAAACCTGATTCTCCGCCACCCAATGGAATAGGAACACAATCTGGACCACTCCAGTATGTCATGAATCCCCATCTGAAATGATGGATGGAACACACAGTATGAAGAAGGAACGAAGCATTTCCTTGGTTATGATTGGGCCCACGGCAAGTTCCCGCGCGGTCCTGCTCGCCCTCCTGATGCTGTTCTCAACTACACTGTGTACCTTCTCGGCTAGCGCCACAGAAGCCGAGATTGCTCTCGACCCTTGGACACTCGTAGATTCATCGAAAGATGTGCGCAACACCCAGATTGCAACTGCAGGAGACGATCTCGTAATGATAACCTACATCGAGGATGGCAACAGACTTGAGGTTCAACTCTTATCCGCTGCCGCGACTAGTCTACCCAATGTTCTGATCCAAGAAACAGATGGTGTAATCCAATCACTTGCCGTTGAAGGCGAAAACTGTGAAGGCACAGAACCTTGCAACCTTCACATTACGTGGACTACACAAGGAGGCAATCAACAAACTACAGGATTGTGGTATTCATTACAGTCTATTGATCCAATCAATCGTACTATCACGCCCCTAAGTCAGAATCAACAAATCGTCAACCGCGAAAATCTACGAGATGTAGCTATGGCCATCGATTCAAGGGGAGGAATCCACCTTGCTTGGACCGATGATTACGACACATCTGGGATTCTTCATGGAACTGACCAAATCCGCTATACTATGCTCCAAATAATGCAAGGGACACAATCCGGATCACTCTCAATGTATGTGGATGCACTAATCTCGGATACTCTACTAACCACCAATTATGGATCAAAGGGGCACGCCTCAATAGCCATTGATTCTGATGATCATGTGGCAATTGCTTGGGATGATGTTCGTGGATCAAGTGTCGAGATGTTGTTCGTCATGCCCAATCCTACAAACGGCTACATGAACGGTGAATGGAGCGATATTTGCACAGTTCTCTATGGAGGAACTTACGACCAAGGATCTATGCCTTCCCTCAAGGAAGTAGCAGATGACAATGGCATTTTACTGATGGAGACAATTTACGGCCTCCATGACACGGTTCCAACACAAGCAAATCAGAACAATTGTGCAGGTAAGAATACAAATCAAAACAGCCGAACCACACCTCTTTCGGCAAGTGATGATTCAGGTGGCATCCGCAAACTTCAGGATGGTATCTACAACGGCCAGACTCCATCTCCTTGGTGGAAAAGCGAACGAGATGACTGGGGACCGGGAACAACATGGGCTTGTATGTCCTGGCGAGATGCCAACGGGAACACTGGGAGCCAAGCAAACCCTCCAACCAATAGTGATCACCGTTGGAACGAAGGCGCTACAAGAATCGTTGTCCCCTTCGGTGTGGAAGGACCTTACGAGGGCGACCCAATTCAGAACAGTGACCGGAACAGTATCGCCGAGGCGCATCGGAGGTGCCTCGATGGCAATACAATGGTTGCACCAGTCTACGCTTACCCAGTAAACAACCCAAGTGATGTACTTGACTCAATGATTGACCTTGCATGGTGCCCTGATAGCGGCGTGAATACACAGTCACGCAATTGTCCCGGTACATCCACGACAAATCGAAACATGTCAAGCGGCGTGATTACATGGCGACAAACCAATGGGGCTCTAACTGACCAATGGAATGCTTTGTCAGACCTGATGAACACCGGATCAAGAGACATCTGGATGACTGCTCTCGACCCATGGGGCTTTCTCGATAATTCTGCAACCTTTGTGAACGGTACATCTGCTACAATCTTCAACAGTAACACTAGGCAATATGTAGAACGCATTGGACCAGCGAATACAGGAAGCCTAGTGATTGTCAATGATACTGTAATCGTCGAGAATGATGCAATTAGTGCCCATCCAAAAATTGAATTTGACTTGAACGAAGACCTTCATGTCGTCTGGACAGATGGTTGGACTCATTCAAGCATAGACCGGCTTCCAACTGAAATTCTACATCAGCGCCTTGAACTTCCTGACCTCAGCATTGCCAATGGATACGCAGATGGCCTGGATTCATCCGACATGGGGTCGCGAACTACACTGGTCCCAACGAATATCAGTGTGGTAGAGAGTGGTACTCCCAACGTAATCTGGTCGGACGCCTACGCAGACATCAACATCGACCAAGATGGAACCATACATGTAGCATGGGTAGACGCAGTACATGCCAATGGAGAAGACCAGATTATCCATGCAACACTGATTCCTCCTACAAACTTCCCAGGAGGAGGATTTGGCGCAGAACGGATGACTATTGGCAACGATGGAGCCGACAAGAATGGGCCACGCCCCACCTCTACGGCAATGGATGGAGAGGCGCCAAGCATCGCAGTAACTGGAAACGGCATCACTATGATTAGTTACACAGCAGTTGGAGATTGTACCGCACCCAGCGGTTCCAAACACAACATCTGCATCGGCCGCCTCGCTCCGAGTCTACATGAGGTACGCCGATCTCAAGGCCATTCCACAACCATCTCAATCGAACCTGGAGAAACGAGTGAAACAAACATCGAGGTCGCTATTCGTGAAGGAACAGGATTAGCTCAGGTCAAGGTTGACCTCAGTACCATCGAACCAGTGGGATGTGACGGTTGGACTACCGAAGTCCGATTTACACAGAATGGAACCGTAGTCAACTTCCCAATGGGCGATGTTGTAGTTGGCGCAGTTCCACTCCAAATGACCGTTCGCTTCACCGCACCAATCTCGGCCGATCTTGTGGACGGCACCACCTGTGAACGCCGCATCATAGCAATGGAAGGACCATTGTCCGCAGGACTTACTGTAACAGCAACTCTCGATGTAAATCGCAGATTCGATGTCCGTGCAATGCAATCCAAAGTCGCAATTGAGCAGGGGCAAACAGGAGGGGTATCAATCGAATTTGAAAATATCGGCAATGTACCGTTAGAGCTCTCAATTCGCGACCCAAGCACATCCACCGGCACTATGGATTGGTTGAAACCATCCGGATGGGACATCCAGTTCCCAGAAACGATTGATATCGACCCTGGTCAGACAACCTCCTCGTACGCTACTATCACTGTTCCTCTTGATCAGATTGCAGAGGAAGTCGACCTACAAGTGGTCGCTCGTTCAGACTTCGATTCAAGTCCCTCAATGGAAGAGGGGACCATGTCGTTCACGACGTTCACGATTGATGTGAAGATTCGTAGAGCGGGCAACATCGTCATCGATCTCTTTGATTCTCAGGCTACTATTGCACCGGGAGAGTGCAAGAATTACGACATAAATGTTGAGAAAAACTTCGCTGATGGGCAGGTTCGATTCGATTCTATCGATCCCCCTCTCTCAGGAGATGGATTCACTGTAGAATATAATCTGGCAAACTTACCAGGTACCCCCAGTGACTCACAGGAACTCCCGTATGCATCTATGCTCCAACGCAACGGAAAATACGAAATTGGGGTCATTCTATGTGCTGAAGAAGACGCACCTGCAGACACATCTTGGATTATGGGAATTCGTGCTTCTTTGGTCCAAGATCCAAGCATAGGCGATGATGTGCAATTCGGAGCCACTGTCGCAACAGTTCGAGACCTCGACATTGAGATTATCTCAGACTCAACATTTGTCGCAGAACCCGGCCAAAGACAAGAATTCACTACCTATGTGAAAAACAACGGGAACACAATCGAACCAATCGAACCATACGTTACAATGAACGCTAAGATTCCTGAAGGATTCCAAATCCAGTTCGCAGAGAATACCCCACTTACGCTCCAACCAGGTCAAGACACTGAGATTCTTGGATATCTAACTGCTTCAGAGAAAGCTCCTGCAGGAGAAAATGCCCTGTTGCTATACATTAACTCAGAGACAGAGCCAGTGGCCATGGAAGTTGAAATCCCTCTAAGAATCGATATGCAGATGGAACTTCAGGGATCAACCCTTCGAACAATAGGAATTGAAGCAGAAGCGATTTGGACGGTGGTGATTAGAAACGCGGGGAATGCGCCGGACTCAGCGGAATTGAGTTTTCACATGGATGGAGAAGATGGAATCTTGCCAAATCCTGTGACTGATGCACTTCCAGGGTACATCCTAAGCCTGCACGAAGGTAGTCTGCTAGATACTAATATTGGTGCAGAGATTAGTATCGATGAAGATGGATATGCTGCATTAGGTCCCTTGGGTGCTAGCACAGAAAAGATACTCCATATTCGAGCGACTGTAGATATGGAGGAATGGCCAGATTTGGGTATCGACAAGTTTGGTATCCGAATAAATTCTCAACATGGAGGCAAGTTGGAGGGAGGGGATTTGGACTCTACCCCTGGATGGAATGGCCCGGATCAAGACTCCAATGAACAAATCATGTATGCTGAATTCGAAGCAATGGATCTCCAAATAGGTACAGTCACACAAATTAGAGATGGCGATAATGTCGAACTAACAGTTACTGTCCAAAACCTCGGAAACGCTGACGGCGAGAACATCCTATTGTTGGCCTGTCCCGACATATCTCCCACAAGCCTGGCCTATGCAGGATGCCCCGCAGGACAGGTCAAGGGAACACTACCCAGCATCCAAGCCATCGATGGAAATGCCATTGGCGAACGTAGGGTAACAATTAGTGTCGATGCAGCCGCTGGCACCCAATGGGTTCTCCTCGTTGATCCAGATGAGAGACTTCCTGATGTAGACCGAGCAAACAATATCCTCACTGTGGAAATCGAAGAGATTCCCGAGAAAGGAGGGTTGAGTGGGATCATTGATTCATCTGAAGGTGGTGTAGCCGCTGGAATAATTGCTGCACTCGGCGCGGTACTTGGTGGACTAATGCTCATGCTCCTCGTTTCAAAAACGGTTAGTGGAAGACGTAGAAAACGGGACAGATGGGTAGCTGAGTCAAGAGCTTGGGGCACACCTGAACGACCACCGATGGATGCCAGCCCCACCGCCTCTGCCCCGATGTTCTCAGCAACCCCTCCGCCAGCATCACTAGGCCGAACCACGGGTGCACCTCCACCGGTACAGACCAGTAATGACCCATACTCTGACCTTGATGACTTGAACATCGGCGACCTCCTCGGTGACCTCCTCTGAGCGAAGAGGCCATACCATATCCCGCTACAGCGCATCCATGGCCGAGGTCACTGATGCAGACTGGTTACTCGGCTCCCCCGATTGGTGGCCGACTACTGCTGGTTCAAAGCCACAACGTAGACATGGACTAATCGGTCCAGAAATCAATGAAGGAGTTGAATCATCGAAAGTTCCAGATATTTTCCCATGGGAAACATCACCTTCGGAGGAGTGGGATATTTCTGATTATTCAAAGGGGGGAGGGGGGTGGTTAAGACAGAGATTCAAGCCACCATCGAGAGCTGTTCTCATACCCTGTTCATGGTCTCTATTCTTCTTCGTCACAAGTGTTGTTCCACTAGTATTCCCTGGCAATACACCAGATGATCAGATGACTGCTTTGGGGCTATTCATCATCGGTTGGGCGTTGACCATTATTCCTGCTTGGAACGCGATGAACACTTTACCCTCTGAACCCAGCCGCCTCCTCGGTATTGACACTTGGATTCCAGTTCTACTTGGTGCCGCAGTGTTCCCAATGCACATACTCATCGACCCACGTATTGGTTGGATTTCCTACATTGCATCACTTTACGGATGGTGGAAATTGATGCAACGATTTCAGAGCGGTTTCAGTGCTCCTTCAAACCGCTGGCTTTTGCCATTCGACCCCACTGATTGGGAAGGAGTAAATCTATCTCAAGAGTGGGAAAAAGATTCGAATCGATGGAGAAACGGCCCACTAGCCCATCATAAAGAGGAAACAAACCTACGGCTTTACGGAATATCCAGAGGAAAGAATCGCTTCATTGCCCTCCATTACATCCATGATTCAGGTTGGCTCAATGACCCATTCTCCAGTTCAGCACAGGAAAATCAGGATATTCAACGACATCTAGAATCGCCACCACTGGCTAAATGTGGCCTTTCTTGGCCGTATCAATTCCTCAGAAAGGAAGATGAAAGTGAATGATTTCATTCCTCGGAGAGTGATTGGCCTCTGATTCGACGATCCTCTGCCTGTGCTGCCTCTATTCCTGCTTCAACATCAACGAAGCGTAGCATAATGGTTCCAGAAATAAACAGAATAGAAATCGAAGCAATTCCCACTCTACTATCGTAAGCAACTGCTAAGACTCCATACATTACTGGACCGACAAGAGCGGCTATCTTACCGAAGAAACCAAAGAAACCGAAGAACTCAGCACTTCTCGACTCAGGAACCATCTGACCGAATAGGCTACGAGCAAGCCCCTGTGAGCCACCTTGTATCGAACCAAATATACATCCAAGAATTAGGAATTGCATAGTCACACTAATTCCAAACGGTTGCCAGAAATTATCACGCATGAAAACGGCAATACCATCTAGCGGACCATCCCCTATACTAGTTGGATGACCATTTCCTACCACTGGATCTAGTGTATCAAATCCTGAAGAAGTAGAATTCATTGATGCTGAGAATCTGGACTCTTCAAGTTCCATGAAGAAAGAAGAAAGTGCAGAAGCATCGGTAGTCTCAACTACGCGTGGTGAATCACCATCCCAGTCCCATTCGTAAACACCCTCTATCTGACTATTTTCAACCAAAGGAAGGACATGCAGATAGCGCTGGGCGAGTTCCTGTTCACTGTGATCTGGAACCTGAGCGAACTCACCTGCATTCGGATTGAATGTGACCTGATACACTCCATTTGAATCGGACTCAGTCGCTCCAGTCCATGTAACTTGGATGTCGTATTCATCATGAGATTCCAGTTGCAAAGGTGCGAATGATAGGGCCATGAATACGACACTTGTACCAATGACTAGAGCGACTTGAAGGGCCGCTTTCGTGGACCATACCTCGGCTAGCTTCGTATATCCAACTGCACATGGCGCTGCAACAAATTGTATGACAAGAATCGTCATGATAAGATCCTGAGTTGTCAAACCTAGAACTGCAGGGCCGAAAACACCGGCCAGGGATGTGACACTGTTAATTCCGTCAATGAAGAGGAAATAGGCGAACATGTAGAGGAAAAGGACCTTGAAACGACGAACTTCGGAGAGTGTCTTGATTACCTCCGATACTCCTAACTTAGTAGATTCAACAAAACCCTGTGGCTCCATCTCGTTCGAAATCTCTGGTTCAGGGACCCAACGAAACGTGAGAAGTGCGAAGACATACCACCATACACCTGAACTAGCGATTGCGAACATCATTGCCCAATCTGCATATCCAGTACCAATCAATAGGCCCAGATGGAATACCAAAAGTAACCCTCCTCCAAGGTACCCATAAGCAAAGGCAAGGTTGGAAATGCGATCCATATCCTCCGGTTCTCCCAGATGAGGAAGAAGAGCATTGTAGAACACACCCGCGCCATTCAACCCCACATTTGCAATCACGAACAATACCATCATCCAAAGCCACTGAGTTGAGATGGGTAAAAACGGGGCTGCAGCAATCAGAATCGTCCCCCCTACGCCGGTATATGTGAGGATTCGCAACCACCACATCTTGACCCTACGACGGTCAGCAATGACGCCAAGTGAGGGACTAACTACGGCGACGAGTAAGGCCGCGCCTGATACTGCGAAGGACCATACCGCATCACCAGTCATCTCAATGGAGCCTATGCGGACATTCAATCCGTTGGCTTCTAGGAATAAATAAGTGAACCAAGCGGGAAGAATTGCAACTGAAACACTCGTCTCAAAGGCAGATTTACCCCAATCATAGAATGCGAAACCTCTCTCCACATTCCGGTTTTCTTTCTGCACTGAATTTTCAGACAAAGTAACAGCCCCTTTTCATCAAATCTGTTGTGCGTCATATCACCATTGTCCCTAATCACAGTGAAAATCTGTTCATCGGATTGAAGGACTTGACCGAGGAAGGTGGGATGAGGGGCAGACCATGAGTAGCGACTGGATCCAGCCTCGACAGAATTCCATCGAAGCTATCGCCCATGCAATGACTGTGGCAGATGGAGCGGAATACGACATACGTATGTCGATTGATGGAGAACTTGTTCTGCATCATAATGCTCGCATTGAACGCAG
>JAZADD010000039.1:0-7238 GCA_036124005.1 Thermoplasmatota archaeon | reverse complement strand
CATCATTGAAAGACACAGTATTTGGAATTGACAAAACGTTGCGTAAGACATTCTCAACTGCTGTATTTACTGGAATTGGTGCATTGATGTTCATCACAGGAAGCGAAGCTATGGAGAATGTGCTAGGCTTTGGTATGGCTGGTGGAGTCTTTATCGGAATAGGCCTGTTAGTTCTCAGGAAACCAATTATCGGGGTAATCGATGGTATTTCTGGACAACTAATCCCATCAGAGTATTCAGATAACGAGAACAAATATTTGGATGCATACATCACCTCGATGGAAGACCGCATAATCACAGATGAGGAACGACGCTTACTCGTTATGCTTGCTCAATCTTACAATATAGATGATGACCGTGTCAAGTATATC
This sequence comes from Thermoplasmatota archaeon, assembly GCA_036124005.1. Classification (GTDB taxonomy): domain Archaea; phylum Thermoplasmatota; class Poseidoniia; order Poseidoniales; family Thalassarchaeaceae; genus MGIIb-N2. Next base: position 6,867 of record JAZADD010000039.1, on the reverse strand, counting down.
GAGGAATCCTATGATGCAAGTTTAGGCATAGAGGAGGAGGCCTCACCGTTGCCTTTGTCTGATCAAACAACTATTCTTCCAGATTCGAATGAATTGTTCGTTGAAAACCAGTGGACAGATGATTCTGGTTACACTTGGAGAAAGATGAGCGATGGCTCCATTCAGTGGTGGGATGGGGCCGAATGGAAAAAATATGGTGACTGATATTGATTGAAGATATTATAGCCCACTATGTCAGTGTTTTTGATGCAGATAGCCTCTATGGTTACAGACAAATAATTTCTATTTTTTCAGGAATTGTCCTCATCTGGATGTGTGGGATTAGTTTTCTAATTATAAGAGCAAATCCAAGAGGTCTCGAAAATCGATTTATGGCTGTTTTGCTGATGGTTGAGGCACTAAAGGCGACTGTCCTTTTTTGGGACTTTTTCCCAAATGGGCCAAAATTTGAGTGGTTATGGGATTACTTGTGGTGGATGAAATACGAAGTTTACATGTTTGCAATCATTACATCAGTCATGTTATACCTTTCATTTCCCGTTTACTACAAGGTGAATCGATTCCAATCCTTGTATTCAGAAGCACTCCAAAAGAGGGTTTGGTATGTAGTACCGATTCTTGGCTTACTGATTTGGACCCTGATTCGTGGTCAAGAGGGAATAGAAATAGCAAATGGGGCTTGGATTGTATGTGAGGGGGCGAATAGTCCTCCTGTTTTGCAATCGTGGTTTGGAGTCATAACTGAAAGTATGCTTCAGGCCAAATCAGATATTGGTACTTGTCCGAGTGCCTTTGAGGTGCTTATTGCTGATGAACATCCTACTCTTTGGTTGATCGGATTTACTCAATTGCCAGCAGGTATATTCGCATTGATTTTGTTCCGTTCAGCAATGCTAGAAAGTAAATTAGCTAACAGAAGTGATACGCTGACAAACAGGTCGTTGTACATTGGATTTCTTGGTAAATTACTCATAAGCATGGTATACGGACTCCTCTTGCTGGTTATTTTCCCATTACTGAATGGTGGAGAAATGCTCACCTTCACAGACAATATTGCACTGCAATTTGGTGATGAACGAACCAACTTAGAACGAATGACGTTTTTCCTTTGGACTTCATCACTCGCGATTATGCCACTTGCGATTTCTTTTGAGGCATTGATGTTCGTTCATGCAAGTTTGAAAGATTCTGTTTTTGGAATCGACAAGAAATTAAGAGCGACATTTAGAACTGCTGTATTCACCAGCCTAGGTGTCATTTCATTCGTAATTGGGAGTGAAATCATGGAGAGCCTGGTAGGTTACGGAATTATGGGGGGGGTGATGGTTGGAATTGGTGTTATAGTAGTACGTAAACCTGTGATCTCAGTGATAGATGGGCTTTCGGGACGAATCCTTCCGTCAGAATTTTCTGATATTGAAAATAAATATCTTGAAGCATACATCAAGACAATGAAAGACGGAGTAATCTCTAACGATGAGCGCCGCCTCCTTATGTTGTTGGCAGATTCATATGATCTTGACCAAGATCGAATCGAGTATATCGAAAATTCATACGATGATTACGTAGATCAAGAAGAGTGATTGCGAATTAAAAAATTAGGAAAACCGGTAAATATTCACTACTCTAATTCTCATTTGGATTGAGTAATTAATTGCCGATCCTCCACAATTTGTAGATTCCCTGGAGGTAAACAACCAAGAATATCGTCATGCACTAATCCAGTAGCTTTCGCGATTTGATTTGCAATGCTCTCTTTCTTCAAGGTTCCTGGTTGAAGCCGAATCCAACGTTCACAGACGGATTCGATGGCAGCTGGAGTACCAACGAGTGGGAGTGGGATTCCGTTGATTGCTACCACTCCCAGGCTAATCTCGGTGGCCATGTTACGATGCCAGTTTCGTTGACCTCGAATTACGAAGGCTCCTCGGCCAAGTGACTCCCCAGTCTCCGCCGTTTTTGACACTTGATTGGAACCAACATGGTATGCGGTTGCCGCACCACCACCTCCCCCCCAAGCTCTGGACCAGCACACTGCCATTTGCGCCGCTTCTTCGAGAATCACTTCGTTTGGAGAACCGAAATCGGGAGATTGGGTGAGTCGTAAGGAGGGGACATGCTCAGGTAGTGTTGGATTTGGGGCCGGATCGCTTTGGAATCCTTCTGCAATACGGATGGAACAGGATGGTGCACCATGTAGATCAGCGTGAACATAGATGTCCTCTCTACCGAGATGTTTCTTCACAACAGTGTCATTTCCACGCGCATCACGCCCTCCAACCATTAGTCGGCCGTCACTAAGCATCGTCCACCTGTGGCGCTCAAACCAGAGTCGCTTTGTTCGTTTTACACGCCCTACCCTGCCAGCAGCCTCATCCTTTGCACGTTTTTTCTCTTCCTTTCGCTTCTTTCGTTCTGTGTCTTCAAGGGCCTTTGTCGCACCTTTTGCTTTGTCCTTCTGAGTTCGAGCGACTGTGAAATGACGTTGCGCATTTTGGTGAACTGATTCGTCAACGTACAATTCAACACGTATCCCTGGTCCTCCATCTTCATTGGGTAGGAAGGCTTGCATGGTTCTCTTTGCAGGGTCTACCGATTGTATCCATTCTATGGCTTTGACAGCGGTGCGTACACCATCCCAGCCCTGTTGTTCTACTGCTTGCCGAATCTGTACAAGGAGTGAATTCACATGTTCCCAGTTTTCGGTAATCATTGTTGCAACATTCTGTGCCTTCCCTGCCTTCTCATGAAAACGTTCGATTGCTTGTTCTTGCTGCTCAGCACGTCGACCTAAACGACTTCCAGCCGTCTCTTCAGCCTCCCCTGTTTCTACCATTTTTTCCATTTCGCGCCGAGCATATGCTGCAGAATCATGCGCACCCCACCATGCGTCGACTGCTGCTGAAAGGCTTGAGTGTTCAATATGTAATTCATCATCCATATGGGCAAGGGATACGGGAGCAACCTCCAGATATGGGGGCATTTCTCCAGATGGGACGCCGGATTTGATTAGATTAAGAGATTCAGTATCCTTGGCCCATCCATGCGCATTTGTGGAATCTATGCTTCCAAGCATTGAGGTTAGAACATCCATAATTCCATTTCTTTCGTTTTCACTTAGATTGGAGATAGACGTCGAGGGATCGATACCAGTCGCTGCACAGATTGCGTTAGCGTATCCGCGGCCGAGGTTTACTTTTGCTGCTAGTGTCCGTACAATGTCAGCATCGCTAACTGCGAGGATTTCATTCAACCCCTCGGCGTCTAGGTCACGCGGGTCAACTTGAGCAGGGGGCCAATCGTATATTTCCCCACGTTTGAGTATTCGAGAGGCATATTCTGTTGAAGTAAGTGGCTGGATAATTACTCCTTCTGGGTCGAGAAGGATGACGTTCCCATCTCGAAACATCTCAATCACTAGACGGTGAATACCTGCTGCGGTGTCGATATGTAGGGTTAGAATTCGATCGAATCCGTGCTGAGTTACATCGACAAGGCGGCCGTTGTTCAGGTATTTTCTGAGCACCATTGCGAATGGTGAAGGTGACATTGGCATGGGGCGATCGCGGTTAGAGAGGTAGAGGCGCCGTCCACGCACGATGACAAGGTCAGATGCCCCTTCGTTCTTGGAGTTCAGGCGTAACATTACCTGTTCCCAATGCGGCTGATACGCCTTGCGAACCCGTGCACCTATGTGGGCTCTGAGTTCCACTACCATACGAGCGATATCGAAGCTCGACGATTGCTCACGCATGGGGACCGCCAAGTGAAGGAGCCTTGTCGACCCTTCAATAGGGAATCGCTTGAAGAACCGTGGAAGATGCTTCATGCTCGTGCAACCGGGTATTCCAACGATGCGTGTCCCGCGCGGCGGGTTGTCTATACTGGCGGATTCAGAACAACCAGAATCAGTAGGGGAGAATGATCCTGGAGTCCGTTGTTTCTGGTATCGTCCCATGATGAGGATTGCAGACGGTCACATGCGCCCAGATACCGATTGGGGTATTCACGTGGAATCTGATTGTCTAGCAGAGATGGCTGCTCATGTCGCCGGTCAGATGGAACAAGACGGTGTTGTAAATGCTTCAGATATCGCTCTAGATCTTTGTTTCTTGTTTGGATTCGATCACGAGTATTTCCATCACTGTGTTGATTCGGCGTGGACTAGCCATCTGCAGCGCCTGATTGAGATACATGGTTCTCTCCCTCCTGAAGCCGGGCAGTATCGGGAGATATACATGAATCGAATTGACGATGTAGTGGATAATTGGTTGTTGGTTGAGGAGTCATTAGCGAACGCTCATGTCGTTCGTGATCCAACCCGTCTTGGCGGTTTACGTGAAGCCTTCCTTAGGTATGGTTTACTCCCTGACCCCGATGAGTGGAAGCGTGGCCCATATGCACTCTGGGACCGTGCTGCGTTTGATCCCCGCACTTTCACTGCTCTAAGCCATCATGTGTGGCTACAACACCTCAAGGGTGAAGCCGATCCCTGTGGGATTTGGCCGGAGATTGAGAATATCTGTCATGAGGGTGGAAATGAATCCGGATTCGCCGAGATTGTGAACCGCATTGTGGAAGCGGTTGATCCCATTGATATTGACGAGGATGTGTATAGCCATGTTTTAGATCGTGCAGGAGTTAGCGTACCAATTTCATTTGGCGGTTTTCAACAAGGACTCTTGCGCAGGCTCAGTGTTCCTCTTCGTGTTCATGGTAGTCAGTCAGGAATGATACGTGCCCGGTTTGGAAAGGAAAATCCTGATTGGCCCTATGGAATCATTGAGGGGTTGTATATGCATTTCCGGATTGCAGAAGTAGGTGGAGAATCCGACGATCCGTTCGGGGATGACGATGATGATTTCGAACTCACTCCATGATTAGCGTCGTCGAATTAGTGCAATCATGATAGCGAAAAGGATGATCTCCGCACCGAATCCTGGTGTGGACTCTGGTTCAGGTTTATCGGGATTCCAAGGGAGTATGATGTTGGCCAATGTGTCGTTGTTATCTACAGTAAAAACAAGAGTCGATCCAGTAGTAATTTCTAACTCATCTGGAACTATCTCAAAACTAGTTACGGTGATATTGTATGTCTGAGCATCGCCTTTAATGACGACGAGTTCCATAGTTCCCCCCTGATTCAATCCGTAGTAAGTATGCACGATATTTTTGTCAGTGGTGGTCTCATATCGACAGGCGAGAGAGTTTTGACAAGCTGAATCCATCCATTCAGGGAGTGTGTATTCGTAGGTCATGTTGTAGTCCATCATATCGGTCTCTGTTGGACCGGGAATGTAAATCTCCGCAGATGCAATGCCTGCAAGGAGGAGCACACCGATGAAGGCCAGTGCGAGGTTGCGCATATTCTACCACGTCCGGTCCGAGTTCTTTCATTTGTCGGAGATTTACAACTAGGTGAATGGATTCAGTTATCGGTATTATTCGGTCACGCGAGCAATCCATTCCTCGATAATTGGACGAATCTCTGCTTCGTGAGCGAATTGATTACTCACAACCTCAATCACTTCTCCATTCTCAAGGCTCTCTGCAATACGAATCGCATCATCGTGTGCATGCAGAACGTCGGATTTGGCAACGCAGATAGCGATTGGATCCGTGATATTCTGGAGACCATCCCATACTGAGTAGGCGCGATTCGATCGCGTTGAGAGTTTGAGCCGACGCATGTCTGCATTTCGCATAGTGCGCGTGTAGCGTATTTTCTGTCCGGGTTCTTTCACTTTCCAGCGCATGTATGGTATCGCAATCATTCGCATTATTGGAGGGTAAACCCACCATGGGAAACCAGAAAGAAAAACCATCCACAAGGGGAATTTGAACTCTGAATTTGGAGCGAGTAGGAAGGCAGTGCGTACTGAAAGCGTCCCCTCCTTCAATCCATGAAGTATACTCGTTGAACCTAGTGAGGATGCAAACCAATCGCACTCCGATGGATCATATCCAAGATTGCGGACTATGGCATCCATGTCCAATGCATGGTTTGGTATCGAGTAATCGATTGCTCGTTCTCTATGTCCATCTGGACTCTTAGTGTGGTTTTTTTCTCGCGTTTCGATGTATATGACTGGTCGATGTCTCACCCAATCCGCTAGAAGTGGAATCCAACCTTCAACCACTGAAGTCCATCCTGGAATAACTACCACCGGTCGATTTGTTGCATCATCCATTACTTTCGGAGTCCAGACAAGGGTTCGAAGGTGCCACCCCTCACTTCCTTCGACAAACTTCTCGTCGAAGTAAGCAGCCTCTGTGCCCAAAGGGTCCTCCATGATGTAGTAATATCAGGGGGCCAAATGATGCTGCCGGTTTTATTTTTCAGTAGTAACCAAAAAACAATACTATCATTATCATAGCAGCAACCGGTAGTAATAGGGCTAGCAAACCTGCAGTCATAATACCATACGCGAAAGGCTTCCTATCAGTTTTGAATCCCCAGATGATTCCTCCAATGAGTGAAATCGGCCAGATAAATACGGGGACAGCGTGGAGAGGCCTAAACTCGTCTGCTTCGTAATCAAGCTCTTCAGACCAATAATTCACCTCAGTCGGGCTTGTGCTATTTTGAGTGGCGACATCAACTGTATTACCATCGAATTTGATGTAGACAATTAGGTCTTCGTTTAACCCCGGTTCAGTTGACCACCAACTCTTTTCTGCAGAGTGCTCGTGGTCGTCACTCTGTCCGAAGACGTTAGTGCAATACCAGTTTGGATCATGGTACTCACAATAATACCAATAGTCGTCCCATTCCTCGTCGTCCGCGTCATACTTGCACCACCATTCGGTGTTGGATTCCCCCTCTTCAGCGTCTCCTTCCCACTCACAGTAGCCGTCATAATAGGT
>JAZADD010000038.1:0-7011 GCA_036124005.1 Thermoplasmatota archaeon | reverse complement strand
GACCTCAATAATGGAAGCGACAATTCGTATGGTGGGCGTGACGGTATAGCTGTTGGCTCTCGTTATTACTTTGGTGCGAATGATGATGGTTCAGGTGGAGATTTATGGGTATATGAGATGACCAATGATACAATATGGAATCTTCCAGGTTCAACGGAAGCAGCGGAGGAATTCATTTCAATTGGTTCGAGGATTTACTTCATGGGATATTCCGATGGTTATGCAAATATTTGGGCTCATGAGACAACCACTGATACAACATGGAAAGTAACTGATGCTAGTAATGATGGCCTCTGGGGAGCCACCTTTATGGGTCTTGATCAGCCCGAAAAAATCACGAAAGTTGATTCTAAAATTTTATAAATAATTTAAAAAACGACCACAATATCACTATGGATTCATGATACAACTAATGATACAACATGGGATTCCGGCTTAATCGACATAGATTGGTATGAACTGGATATCCCGTTTGCACATATCGGTTCGCGAATATTCTTCCGAATTGATGGGAATGGTATTGCTGGTGGTGGATTAGAATTGGGGGCGTTTGAAATTAGCAACGAAACATCATGGGAGGTTGATGATATCGTTGCTGGGAACGCCTCAAACATTGGGCCGTCTTATATTCGTGTGATAGGCACACAACTTATCTTCCAAGGTTGGTGGGAGGGTGGTTCTTCATTATGGATGCATGATCCGATTGGAGTGACAGTCAGCGGCCCAAGTAGCGGCCCAGTCACAAATGCAACCTGTGAAATCTCACCATCTCTTCCATCTGGACTCACTCTAACTCAAGGAACCTGTACAATCAGTGGTGCTCCTACTGTAGCACAATCTAGTACGGCTTACACTCTCTGGGTTAACGATTCAGGTGTTTCTGATTCTACTACTATTGACATCACAATTGAGGATGTCATACCAAGTCCACCTTCAATAAGCCCAACTTCAATCTCTGTGGTGCTAACGCGTACGGTAGCGATGACACCAGTAGTATTCACAAACACCGGCGGAACTATTGATTCATGGAAGATAAATCCTGATCTTCCAGCAGGTCTCTCAATGAATGAAGGTACAATAACTGGTACACCAACTCTCAATCAGGATGCAGTCATATACACTGTCTGGGGAAACAACAGCGATGGTCAATCTAACGCTTCCCTCACCATCACTATCAACGAGCCTGCTCCTGAATTCAGTTATGTTTCGGATAACCTCTCACTGATTCGCGGTGAGGTTATGGAGAATCTAGAATCTATCAGCATTGGTGGTGTGATTAACTCATGGCAGGTGAATCAGAGCCTCCCCACTGGCCTTTCTCTAAACGGATTGAATGGAACAATCAGCGGAACCCCCTCAATCAATCAGGACGCAACCCTATACACGATTTGGGGGAACAATAGTGGTGGTTCCGCTTCTGCTGAAGTAACCATCACAATAGTGGAAGATGTGCCTGAATTCAGTTACGATGAATCTGAACTAACCCTCATCCGCTATGTGAAAATGGATGACTTGGTACCTTCAATCACAGGGGGGGTCGTCGATTCATGGGCTATCAATCCAGAGTTACCAGAAGGTCTTGAATTCAGTGAAGGTGAGGTAAGTGGAATACCTCTGATTAACATGACAGACACCACATACACGGTCTGGGCCAACAATACTCAGGGTAGCGCTTCTAACACATTCACTATCACCATCCTTGAACCCCCAGAAGGATTGATCTCCTCACAGGTTTCAGCCGTGCTTGTCCGTGATGTAGAAATGTATGGAATTCTCTTCACCTACATCGGTGGAGAAATCGATACATGGGAGTTAGAGCCGAATCTACCCACTGGACTGGTATTCGATGCGACCAACCACACTATCCACGGTACTCCAGTTAGTATGATGGCTGAGGGAAATTACACCATTTGGGCCAATTCGAGCGATGTTTCGGATTCAGTGACTATCACACTAGAGGTATTGGAGGATACCGATGGTGATGGGTTCCCCGACGATATGGGAGATTTGACGTGGCCTGGATTGGATGAGGACCTCGATGACGATGCAGATGGAATATCCGATGTAGAGGAAGGGTTGACTGATCCGGCCACTAATCCATTACTCGCAGATACTGATGGAGATGGAGTATGCGATGGTTCTCTCAACGTAACCATCCGAGATGTAGAAATATGCACGGGAGGGCCTGATCACTTCCCCACCGATCCAGCTGCTGATACCGATACTGATGGAGATGGTGACCCAGATGATGTACGAGATGGATTCGAAACTAATCTGACCGAGGATATCGATGATGACATGGATGGTCTTTGGGATGAAAACGAAACTGCTGATGGATCACTTACTGACCCACTGCTACCTGATACTGATGGTGATGGTGTATGCGATGGTTCGATCAATGTCACCATCAATCAGGTGTTTATCTGCACTGGTGGCCCAGATGCATTCCCTAACGACCCTGCAGCCGATACTGACACTGACGGAGATGGAAAGCCTGACGAGTTACACGGAAATTCAACCACCGGACTGTTAGAGGACCTAGATGACGATGGTGATCAGGCTAGTGATATTGTAGAGATAGAGAATGGCACTGACCCGAAGAATCCACTCGACTTCCCTACTGATGATGCTGATGCTGATGGGTGGACTGATGCGCAGGAAGACTTCTGCGGTACTGACAAGAACGACAATTCAAGCGTACCTGCTGACCTAGATCAGGATGGTTGGTGCGATGTGGATGATCCTGATGACGATGGTGACGGATGGAGCGACTCGATGGAAGGGGATTGTGGTTCAGACCCACTCGACGAGTCTGATGTACCTGGTGATGATGATGGTGATGGGGTATGTAACAGTCTTGAGAAAGAGGGCGCTGCCCCACGAGAAACGGGTTTTCCATGGTGGATGTGTGCTCTAGTTCTACTTACGGGACTGCTCATAGCCCCCATCATAATTCGTATTAAAGAGCAGGGAAGCGATGAAGAAGAGGGAACTTCCGACGAGGATTCAGACGAGGCCGCGGCAGACGAAGAGGAATGATTGGTAGGAGGTGGGATGTATGGTCGATTTACCCGGATTTATGGATGATTTAGATGTCCTGAATGATTGGGCAAAGCTGGGCATTAGCATTGGACTTGTTCTGTTGGCGGTTATCTTCACCCGCTACGCGATAGTTAGGCCTTGGTTGCGTATAGTGACTATGACCAAAGTCGAATGGGATGACCAACTGCATAGACCAATCTCGAAGCGTCTATACACATTCGTGATGATTGGCGGCCTCAATATCTCGCTCAACTGGGTTTACGGCAAAGATGGAGATCTGATGATCTCACTCACGCCGTTCTTCTCAGCAGCATACATAATTCTTGCAACAACCATCGCCAGCGTATCGCTGTCTCACATTGTGCCTGCTTTCATGGATAGATATGCTGACAAATCCACTGTAACTGTCTCAGGTAGTAATCCATTAATCACTTTCTTCCTACGTGCGGTGGTCTGGTTTGCGGGTCTGTATCTGGCACTATCTGAATTGGAAATCGAACTTGTTGGGCTTCTGGCTTCACTGGCTGTGTTCTCTTTGATAATCGGCCTTGCTGTGCAGCAAACTCTCGGCAATATTGTGAATTCGTTTATGCTGGCTATGGACCAACCGTTCGAAGTTGGTGATCGCATAGAGGTAGAGGGAACACTAGGCTCAGTTGTCAGCGTCGGTATACTCTCTACCAAGGTCCTAACGCGAGAGGAGAAACTGGTGGTGATTCCAAACAACACACTGGTACAGTCAACCGTAATCAACCATGCACGAGGTGGTGGTGACGGAGTTGCTCGAAGAATCTCCATAGTTGTCGAGATTGGAGTCGACTATCAAGAGGACATAGACCATGTGAAGTTCGTATTGCTAAACGTAGCGAGAGAGTGTCCTTATGTCATAGATTCACCAGAACCAAGGGTGCTGTTGACCGAACTCGGAGATTTCGCCAAAACGTTCAGGCTGTTTGGATGGGTCGATGATTACAGTGAAGAGTGGGTTGCTCGTGATTGGTTGCTCAAGGCGGTAGATGAGAAATTCAGCGAAGATGGCATCATGATACCATATCCAACGGGTGTAGAACTGAAAGAGAAGCCTGATGAGGGGACAATCAGTAAACGCAGCAAATCAGCAAAACAGCGAGCTGCTAAGATACAGATGACCATGGAAGAGGAGAAATTGAGAGAGGAGAGAGAGAAGGCCAAACAAGATCTTGAGGATATTCAAGAGCAACTTAAGGCTCCTGATCTTGATAACAAGGAGAAATCGTCACTGGAAGCTGAAGCACGAGAACTCCAGAAAATCCTACTCATGTTCGATGATGACTGAGCTAGGGGTTGCGCAATTGCTCAAGACAATCTGCAATCAGCTTCGCAGTAATACGTTCACCTGTAGAATGAGCTAATGCAACAACAGCATCGACCTCATCCTCGCCAGCACCTGCAGTGACGGCCATATTGCGTGCATGTAATTTCATATGCCCTGCTTGGATTCCAACTGTTGCAAGAGCTCGCAATGCTCCAAGATTCTGAGCTAGTCCTGCAGCAGCCATTACCTTAGCCAAATCATTAGCGGATTCTATGCGTAACAGGGCAACATTAGCTTGTGCAGCAGGATGTACGCGCACAGCACCCCCTACAAGCCCTACCGCCATCGGAATCTCAATTGAACCTTTCAAGTCTCCATTTCCATCTATCTCCCAATGAGTCATTGAACCATAGGTCCTCTCGTGTGCTGCATAACTATGGGCACCAGATTCGATAGCACGCCAATCTTGACCGCAGGCTATAGCCACGGGTGAAATAGCATTCATGATTCCTTTATTGTGGGTAGTAGCCCGATAGGGATCGGCAGCAGCGAAATGATATGCTTGTATCACGCCATCAATGACTTCTGAACCCTGCACAGCATCATTCCCAGAATCAGACATCTCTTCTTTAGTAAAAATAGCACTGACTCGAGCTAATCGATGTACTGCGAGGTTGCTGATTATACGAAGAATCACAGTTCCGCCGCTGATTCCCTCGACTTTTGGGGCGATTGTCTCCGCCATTGTGTTAACTGCATTTGCACCCATCGCATCCCTACAATCAACAAGGATATGCACAATAATCATCGGGCCTGAATCAGTTTCAATCAACCTAGCTTCTATATCCCTACATCCGCCACCAAAGCGAACAAGAATAGGATCGACCTCGTTACAAGCGGAGATTAACTCATCTTTCCTAGCTAAAATAGACTGGCGTGCTGCTTCCGGGTCGGGGCAATCAACAACCTGTATCTGCCCAATCATCACTGGATCATCATTATTCGATGTAAAACCCCCTTTTGCATGACATCTTTTGGCCATATTTGAGGCAGCAGCAACAACACTAGGCTCCTCAAGCACGAACGGAATGACGTAATGCTCTCCATCTATGATGAAATTCGTGGCTACTCCAATTGGAAGTGAGTAAGTCCCAATCACGTTCTCTATCATTCTATCAGCTGCAGATTCAGATAATTCTCCACTCGCAGCAAGAGCATTCACCTGATCTGGTGTAAGACCTGCCAATTCTGCGAGTAATTCTCTCCTTTCTGCAACACTCAGTTTGAAGAACCCTTTGAGACGACTGTTCTCGACGGCCATGTTACTCAATTCCGTACGTGAGGTGGCGAGTCTAAATTCTTCCCGTCTCTTCTGTTGATGTGTTAATTTACGTTAATTAACGCGTTAATATTGCGTTAATGTTATGTTAATTGTAATTTAGTAGAGGGGGTTTTGAACATCTAATATTACGCTGAACCTATGCGGCAAATCCATTTCGACATGTAACTATGCGTTAGTGACGCGTTATTCACGCAAATATGTTAAACCCCTCCGATGTTGGCGCTGGTTATGTCATTGAGCGAAGAAATGCCTGTAGCCCTTCCACCGATGAGGAACAACCCCTTCCCATTGCGGCCGCTATCAATGAATGATTTCGGGTTACTTGTAGGGAGAGAGAGTATTACTGAGCGGGTCTTTGGTTGGCTCACTGCACGCTCTGCACGCATGGTGCTGCTTGTTGGCGAGCGCGGTTCCGGTAGAACTTCGCTGCTCAATGTACTTGGGGGGCTTTCATCACAGCATCATTATTTCAGCATTTATCCCACCCAAGACCCTGTTAAATCGTTGCTCGAAGAGCTTTACGTCAGCGTTTCAGGCGACTTTGAAATCCCACCTTCACTGACTCAATTACGTAACAATCTTGTCGATATTCTCGATTCACGTACAGGAAAGCTGCCCTTGATTAGTTTTGATTATCCTAATCTAGCAGGAAGTAGTATTGCTGAGATGTTTAAGCAGACCTCACAGGTACTTCGAGTTCTAAATGCAGTAAGTATCCTCTCACTGACTCCATCCCAATTGAATGCACTCCCTCAGGAACTTATTGATGAATATGACGAAGTACTGCATTTGGAGCCACTCAGCAATGAAGAAATCGGCTCGATGATCTCACACAGAGTCAGTTCAGTAAGCCGAGAAGGATGGACGGCAGATGTTTCACTGGTAGATGAACTTGAGGAGCAAACCGGCGGCCATGTATCGAAAGTGATGAGATTGATGCGGGATGTAGTACATTCCACCAAACAGACCGGAGGAATAGATCCCCGTCTAAGCGATATGTTCCTCAGCGTCAAAGCAAGGATGGACATATCTGCAGAACTAGAGGAAAGTGAGGACATTGAATTAGGTGATGAAATTGAATTGCAGCAATCACCAGATTATGGTGAATATGACGAGATACTACCCGATGAAGAAGCCTACGAGGTGAATGAAATTGATGAAGATAATCTCAGTGAGATGGATACTGAGCCTGATTTGGAACAACCAGCAGATGAGGTTACAGCTCCATCTCAATCCCCACCGCGCATAGGCGCGTTCGGGCGCCTAGGATCTAGAGCCACTTCAGCCAATACATCGATGCGTTCAGACGGCATTGCCGTTTTCCCCTCGGATT
>JAZADD010000037.1:0-12863 GCA_036124005.1 Thermoplasmatota archaeon | reverse complement strand
TTGGATCAAACGGGGATGCCCAGGTTATCTATGAGATTGCAACAGAATATGCAGTTATCTTATCTTGAATCACGTTGAATTAATTCGATTTGGAAAAAAGAATCCTGACTCACCTAAATCGAGGTTTGAAACTGGCCATAGTGAGTAATCAAAAGTGAATCATTCATTTTTGACCCACCCGTTTTCGGGTTTCTGTATGCGTTTTTGAAAAGTGCGCTCGCCGGGATTCGAACCCGGGACAAGAGGTTGGAAACCTCTTGTGATAACCCCTTCACTACAAGCGCGTCATCCCTCCGAATCGTCACTCTGACTTATTCAATTCGGTTGGATTCCTCACGTTACCACTGGAGATATCACGAATAGTCACACGGGTTGAAAAGCGGCATTCACTCCCTCAGGGCGTTAGCCATGGCAGTCCACGGTGTTGCACAGGATTCCTCAGATCTCGAGGATCAGCAACAAATCGTTGGTCGCCGGATTTGGATGGTTGTGCCCTACATCCTAGTATACTGGAGGCGAGCTCTGGGGGGAATCATCAGTAATGCGATTGCACGTGCCTTCGATCTAATTCCTTTCGTTGCCATTGGTATGGCTGCTGATTACTACAGTTCTGGAGTTTATACTTCCGAATTGATCGAATCAATAGTATCCCCCTCCCCAGAGGTACGTTTTGGTTTGTTGATATTTGCAGGATTCACCGGCCTCGCCATAGCTCAGGGACTCAGTGACTACCTTTGGCAATCGACAGCATACAAGGTTCAACATGACATTCGTATGGACGCTACTGCTAGTCTGATGGCAATGGAGGCATCCTATTTTGAGGTTCGACAATCGGGTAATTTGATGTCAGTTCTTTCTGCAGATGTCGCACAGTTGGAAGATATTGTTTCAGACTCTAGCACCAGTATAATCCGCCTCATTGTAACGTTCAGTACTGCTTTTGTCATTCTAATTTGGATGTCATATAAACTGGCCTTGACCCTGTTCCTCCCTCTCCTTCTGATTGCTCCGATGGTGTACTGGTTTTCGACTCGTGTTCAACGACGTTATCGTCGTCAAAGGGAGAGTACGGGAGGTATTGTTGCAATCCTTGAGAATGTCCTCGCCGGTATCACCGTGGTTCAGGCATACAATGCGACTGACTACGAGCGAGAACGCGTTCATGGTGAAAGTGCGGAATACCGTGATCAAGCAATCAGTGCTTCTGCAATCCGTAATCGGTTCGTCCCAGGACTCTACGTGGTAGCTGGTGTGGCATTCGGCCTTCTTGTCTCCGTAGGGGGCTTCTTGATGGCAGGCGATGAGATTACCGTGGGCCAATTTGTAACCTTCTTACTCATCTCTACTAGGATGACTATGCCGTTATTCATCATGGGACTACTGCTTAACCAACTTCAGCGAGGAGAGGCTGCCGCACGTCGTGTATTTGCATTGGTGGAATTGAAACCTACAATCAGTGATAAGGAGTCGGCAATCCCCCTTGATAATCGGATTGAGAGCATCGAATTTTCCGGTGTTACCTTCGCGTATCCCGGTACTGAGCCCCGAGTATTGAACGATGTGTCATTTAGGGTTGATAACGGAGGTTTCACTGGAATCATGGGGCATACGGGTGCAGGAAAGAGTACCATACTGAAACTCATTGAGCGATTCTATGAGCCACAGATTGGGCAAGTTCTCATCAATGGCATTGACATCAATGAATACACCTTGGAATCTGTTCGTTCGCGGATTGGTTTCGTTTCACAAGAGCCCTTCCTGTTCTTTGGTTCATTGCGAGACAATGTTGCCTATGCTCGTGAATCCACTGATGAGGAGGTCGAAGAAGCGCTTAAGACTGCAGGCGCGTGGGAATTCGTTTCGGATTTTGAAGAAGGCATACACACGATGGTTGGTGACCGAGGGGTTCGTCTTTCTGGTGGACAGAGAGCGAGGGTTAGTCTCGCACGTGCACTTCTTACAAAGCCGGATGTGCTTATTCTCGATGAAGCCTCTGCGGCACTTGATGCTGAGACAGAGAAGAAGATTCAACAGTCCTTATTTGGAGGCAATGGTAGTTCTCGATTGACTATCGCAGTAGCGCACCGTCTCGCAACAATTCGAAACGCGGGCGAAATTATCTGTATGGTTGATGGCGTAATTGTTGAGCGTGGACCTCATGACGATCTCCTCTCCTCAAACGGTGTCTACGCCTCCCAATGGGGGATTCAGACCGGGGACCTATTGGAGGAATGAGAAATGACCTCGTCCGGTGACGAGGACATTGAATGGGTTTCATTTGAAGCTAGGACTGTGGTTATTGGTGGCTCAAGACGCGGGATCTTGTTTGGCGACATAGGGCCCCCTCATGAGTCCCAAGTTCAAGCCTTTGAGATCAGTCGCAGAGCTTTCAGTATCCAAGAAATCGAGGATATCTTCGACGCAAAAGAAGGTTGGGAGATGGCCATGACTAATGCAGGCGTACGTCCACCAACAGAAGGTGAATGGATATCTGCTCATGAGTCAGGTGCCTTGGAATTGGTAACTGGAGATGAACTTCTGATTGATCGAATTGAGCCACGAGGTTATTGGGGGCAACCCACAGATGGTCGCCCAAAGGGGCCTCATGGGCAACGTCTTGTTCGTAAATGGACGAGTTCTGGTGACTCCATTTCTCATCTTGTTCCATCCGATGTTTCTGAAGGCTATGTTCGATTTGTTCGTCCTGTTCGCCCACCCAAGGGTTGGGAGGGTGATGGTAACCCATTGCCTTCGGGGCCGAATCCAAAACACCGTTTTTTTGAAGAAGCAGCCATCGCAATTGTTGTTGGTATCATCCCTTCCTTTGCTTGGGCTGCAGTCAACGCTCGCCCAGGGTATATCGCTGAAGGTTGGCCGGGACTAATTCTTGGTGGAGTGATGCTAGGTCTAATGACCGGTATACTCTGGAGGCCTCAATATCGAAAGTTCACTTTACAGAGAGATTCTGATGGGTAACGATTGTAATCTACGGATATAATCGCTGTTTAATGGAATCAAATCCTCCTCCGGGCCACTCTAATGTTCTCACCGGAAGTCTGAGTTCAGGGGAACAACCATCTTTCTTTGTACCTTACGAAGAGCCTCCTAGTCAGATTGCTAGAATAATTGGAATAATTGCTATGGTTATGGGCGGTCTGTCTATTTTTGGCAGTATTCTCAATATTTTAAGTGGACAATTACTGGGCTTCTTTTCTACCCCAGAAATGGATCTTGAAGTAGTTCCTATGTGGTTTTACTTTGCCTCTGGTGCAATTGGAATTGGTGGAGGTATTGGATTTCTATATGGAGGGTATCGAATGCAGAAATTCGAAATGATTGGTCAATGGATTACTCTTGGGACACTTGTTTTTGTAACTATATTGCAGCTATTGTTGACTCTCATAACGCCTGAAGAGGTCTTCACAGGTGGACAAGATCTCAGTGAGGTCGGCGTATCAAATGAGACCGTCATTATGTTTGGGAAGGTTGCATCCGCGGTTGGAGCACTTTGCCAAGGTGGATTTTGTGGAGTAGTACTGGGCCTCCCATTGATTGTAGGAAACCATGGACTTCGGTGATTACGAACGGATTCGATCATCGATTTGCAATCCTGGTCGTCCTGAACGGATTCTCATCCAACCCTGAAGAACGCCACGTCCGTAGGACCAATGCATCAGGAAAGTCATCAACGGTGCAGCAATGATAGTCAATACACTTCTTGAGGGCGAATTTCCGAATAGAGCTCCGGCCCAACAGATGGCGACATAGAGCCCCATCAGGCCTAGAGCACCGTGAAACGCACCCCGCTCAAACGTCCATGGGCCATCGATTCGAAACCATAGTTCCCAAGTCGCTCCACCCATGGCAGCCCCATAGGACAAGCCTAGGATTCCTAGAAGTGCGAGAATTGGAAAGAGTCCGACCAATAAATGGGACCAGGATCTCATTTCAGGATGTAGATGGCTAGCGAGTATTCTGACCAAACCGTAGTTTCCTATTTGCTTACGAACACGTCCAGGCCCACGTCGTCTATGCCACATGATTGCAGTCCCATCTTGCCAAAGACGATGGCCAGAAGCACGAATGCGGTGGTCAAGCATAGCGTCTTCACACCCTATCGCACCTTCATCGAATCCACCAACCTCCTCTAGTACGGACCTTCGGTACGCAGCGTTTACTCCTGGAAGTTGTTCCACTTCCTCAAGGTCACCTTTGGCTTGATTTCCATAATTGGTTCCAGCAGTTACCCATCGGCTGCAGAAGGTCACATCGATGACTTGTTGCCAGAATGTCGATTCTTTCAGTGGTGCGAAGTTAGGTCCACCGACACCAGCAACTTCCGAACGGTCAAACCATCGGATTAGGGATGATATCCAATCAGATGGAACAATGACGTCGTCGTCGGTGAAGAAGACAAATTCCGATTCGGTTTGTTTAATGCCAATGTTGCAGGCATCAGCTCTTGTCCTAACTCCTCCATCATCGATGAATCGCGCTCCATTTTCCTCGGCAATTTCACGCCCAGGGTCGTTTCCAGGACCTACCACGACTACCTCAACTGGCCCTTGGTGGTCTTGTTGTTTTAGTCCCTCAAGAACGATTCTCAATTCATCGGCGTTACCGACACTCGGAATTAGGACACATACACTGCCCTTCTCCATACCCCTCCGGACTTCGCCCTTGTTCAAGACCCTCACGGGTCAGGGGGCCATCAGACTGTGTCTTCGATGCGTGGAGCTAGGAAGTAGGTGACATTACCTGCCCCATCTGCAATTTCGAAGTTTAGGTTGAGTGGATACTTATCGTCGAAACACACCTCAACTGATTGAACAGACCCGTCGATTGCTTTGATTATAGGTTGTAGATAGGTCGTACTGTAGGTGGATTTCACCGGTGATTCGGCGACAAGATCTTCCAGTTGTCCTGCTTCATGGGTCACTGATACAGAATCTTGGTCGCCTTGCACATGGAGATTGAATTGCTTCGGGTCAAGGGATAGAGTCACGAGTTCGCCGACTAGACGAGCAGCTTGGAGAGCCTTGTTCAGTTTCGTTGCACTGATTTTGACCTTGCTCTTTAGATCGAGTTCAGGAACTTTCGGCTCATTCATGAGAGTGTGGTCGATTGGGCGAATCGATCGATCGACTTCGCCGACCTTGATGTCAACCTGCCCAACATTCGGGTCGTAACTGACATCCACGAGGTCATCAGGCCCTGCAAGTTTGAGGAGATCACGTAACTTTGTGAGCTCGATGGCTAGTACTGTGTCACTTGCTTCCCATGTCTCAAATGCGGCTGCATCCACATGCATCTTAATCAAGGCAACATGGCTTGCGTCCACGACGCTGATGTCGAGACCATCGGCGGAGAATTTCATCCTCGCTTCTTCTACAATGACGCTCAGGACATCAACAATAGTGCGCATGGTTTCAGGGCGTGAAGTGAACTGTAACATCTGAATCACCTATCGTTCGGTATCGAGGGTGCTTAAATGAGGCCCAAAAGGGTTCGTGGAGATTAACCACGCTCATCGGGGGTGACATTAGGCGTATTCACGGAACTTATGGCCGCAATCTGCACAGGTGCCAATTTTCGTTTCTGGCTCATCAGAACTCCGTGTTTGCATCATCACGACATAGATCTTCTGACCATCGCATTTTGGGCACATCATTGCTCCTTCCATGAGGACGCCCTCTCCTTCAGTTTCAGCAATGACTTCCTTGAGGTGCTTGAGGTCGGATGCCTTGGAAGTAGAACTGGCATTAACCAAATCAATCTCTTTTCCGTCAATCTCAAGGTTCTGGTTGATCGGCCCATTGTAACCACATGAATGATTTGGGCACTTGATGATACCAGAAGCGTTAGGAAAGGATAATTCACCACATTTTGGACAGAACATGCTTGCTCACCTTCATTGTGCGTTTCCTACACAATAGGCACAGGGAGAAGTACCCAGTTTTCAATCCTCGCTTTGTTGGACCGCTTCTAAAGCGCTATGGAAGTTAATCTCCATCCCACAAATGCAAGGGTAGGGCCAAGCACTCCGGTGGCAAAAAGATGGATGCCTATTGTACCGAAGCGTTCGGCATCGAACAAGGTAGCAAGATCTAGGCTGAATGTACTCATTGTGGTGAAGGCACCAAGAAGCCCTGTTCCAAGGAAGAGGAGCATGTCATCTGAGATAATTTCCCCATTGTGAAGGCCTCCTGCAAGGATGCCTAGTAGAAGTGCGCCTAGGAGGTTGATTCCCATCGTAGCCCAATGACTTTCCATCGGGAGGGAGAGTGTAATCTGATGTCTTAGGATTGCTCCGATAGCCCCGCCTGCAGCGACAAGCAGTAGAGGACGTATGTCCATGGCCGCAATTCATCGGCTGGGTCCAAAGCCCTTCGTGATAGATTTGAGGGCCGTTCCCTTCATGCATCAGCCCCCCTTCCAAGGGGATATGCATCTGCACTGGGACTGGCGCTTGGCCCGTGTCGTTGATGCTGAGGGCGTCATTATTGACGAATCCGTATGGGATGGTATCCGTTCCTCAGGATTGGTGGCTGATCGCATCGAAATGGTTCGAAAAAAACGAATGACTCCAGAGGCACGCGACCTCTCCGAGAGATTTCCTGAGGCAGAACCATCCTCACAGGATCCGAATGAATGGCCATCGTTTAGCCCAGAAGAGATAACACTCCTAGACCAAGCTTCAGTCATTCTCGCTCGGCGTGGATTGGAGGAATCTGCAGGAGACGTGGATCGGAGGATGGAACATCTCGTTCATGCTGTTGAAGAGATGCGTGTCGGTTGGACTACAATGGAGTCTCGTGTTGTAGAGTGGGTGGGCTTGTTCCTAACTGAAATTGATCTCGATAAACAGCGTCGCAATATTATCACTACAACTTCCGCCTCTTCCTCCTTTGAAGACCTTCTTCAGAGGCTTGATGCTGAATCACCCCTACATCCGCCTACGGATGAGGAATGGGCTGCTCTTCAAGGGGCTGCCTCCTCCGCAGTCGAGATGTCGGATCGTATTAGAAACACAGAGGCTGCAATTCGCTCTCATGCTGAATCGCATGTCCCTTCACTCAGTGCCCTTCTCGGGCCATTGTTGGCCGCACGGATGACAGTGGCCGCACATGGGAGGGCCCGTCTTTCCAGACTTCCAAGTAGCACGGTTCAGGTTCTTGGAGCGGAGAAGGCCTTCTTTGCTCATCTCCGCACAGGATCCCCTCCCCCGAAGCATGGCATGATTTTCCAGCATCCATGGATTTCAAGATCGCCGCGTTGGGTTAGAGGAAAGATATCACGCCTCATAGCGGGAAAAGCCTCCATCGCGGTCCGTGTTGACGAGCATGGGGGTAAGACGTGGGGTGACCAGGAGGTTGCTGCCGTCGAACGAGCTGTTCAAGCAGTTCGTTCTCGACATCCGAAGCCGCCATCTAAGCGGCGGAGGTGATGCTTTGGCAAACGATTCTGGACAAATTGGTTGGGGCGTCCAGCGTCGTGGGCGTGGTCTTTGGACTAGAAATGCGGTGAAAGGCGTCCGTCTTCGCGATGAAAATCTCAGGAAAGATGGGCGAATCGAATGGAGGTCATGGAATCCTCGAGCATCTAAACTCGCAGCTGCATTGATTCGGACTAAGAGAGACCCCTCAATCTTGATTCCTCAATCAGGCTCCACTGCACTTTACGTGGGAGCCGGCCACGGTACGACCATTTCCCATCTTCATGACCATCTGTGTGGTGCAGACAATCATCACGGAGGGCGTATCGTCGCCGTTGATATCTCGCCACGGTGTATTCGAGATCTGATTCGATTATCGGGAGTCCGTTCAGGTATTGCTCCGGTTCTTGCGGATGCACGCAATCTCGACGAGTTCGCCCCTTTTGTCCCTGAACGCGTCTCTTGGATTCTCCAAGATGTATCTCAAGCTGGACAAGTTGAACTTATGGTTCGTATCTGTGAACGTTTTCTTGCTCCAGATGGCATCGCACTTCTCTCCTTGAAAGCGGCTTCTGAGCGTTGGGAAGATGGTGGTGATGAAGCCAAATTCGCACAAGCGGAGGCGCGTCTGAAATCATCTAGTCTACAACTCGATGAGCGAATTGATCTCCGAGGATTCGAGGATCAGCATGTCATGTTTGTAATCCGTGCCAACTAATGTTGTAGCCACACCCTCATGGAGGAGTAGTGTTTGGCCCGTTCATGCCCGAACTGCCAGAGGTGGAGACGGTGCGCCGGGGCCTTGCACCTCATCTCGAACAGCGTACCATCAAACGGGTGATTTTACGACGTCCAGATTTACGATTCCCTTTCCCTGATGGGCTTGCTAAACGGATTGAAGGGAAGCGAGTGCAACGAATAGAAAGACGTGGCAAGTATCTCGTCTTCCAGATTCAAGACGGTATTATTCTGCTAAATTCGCTTGGTATGTCTGGGCGTTGGACTTTGTCGGGTCCGGGCATTGCTTTCACTCCTGGGACTTTCGCTCATGGGGCGTCGATTGGTACGGGGGATGGTCCTCATGATCATCTTGTGATGGAGTTTGAAGGCGGGATTAGGGCGACTTACACAGATGCACGTCGCTTCGGATATGTGCATTTGGTTGAACCAGGTTGTATGGATAATGATCCCTTTCTACGTGTTCTTGGCCCTGACCCACTTGACTCTACGTTCGATGCCAAAGTGCTTGCAGATCGTTTACGTGGGAGAAGGTCGCCAATGAAATCAGCCCTCCTAGACCAGAGTAACGTTGCGGGTCTTGGGAACATCTACGTTAGCGAAATCTTGCATAGGGCTGGCGTCTCTCCCCGAAGGACTGCAATGACATTAGTTCGCAAGGATGGTTCACCGACTGCGCGCTTAGAGCGGATTGTATCGGAGACGAAAGTTGTCCTCAAACAGGCAATTGAAGCAGGCGGCTCCACATTGCAGGATTTCCGAGGAGTTGCTGGTGAAGACGAGGTTGGTTGGTTTCCAGTAAATTTCAGAGTATATGGGCGTGAGGGCGAGGGTTGCAAAAATGAAGCATGCTCCGATACTGTACGAAGGATTGTCCAATCTAATCGCTCTACTTTCTTCTGTCCATCCTGTCAAAGGTAAGGAATCGGTATTTCTCGATTTTAATGACCCTGCATGGTTAAGGCGAGGTCATTACAGGCGTGCACCATGCCCCCAACTACTACTGCCAAAGGCCTTGCTGAATTCATTGGTACACTTTTCCTGACTCTGACTATATTCACTGCAGCAGTCGCCGGAAGTGCAGGCTCTTTAGCACCAGTTGCGATTGGTATGATGCTAATGGTAATGGTCTATGCAGTCGGCCATATCTCAGGTGCTCACTTCAATCCAGCCGTAACGATTGCTCTCTTCATCAAAGGAGATTGTTCCAAAGATGATGTCCCAGTATACATCGGTGCACAGGTCGTTGCAGGAGTTGTAGGTGGTCTTCTAGGCTTCCATGTTCTAACTGGTGCACCCGAAATTACTGCACAGGATTTTGGAGATACGACAGTCGCAGTTTTGGCGGCTGAACTCCTTTTCACATTCGCTTTGATGTATGTAATCCTAAACGTTGCAACTGAGCAGGATGGGAACCCATTCTACGGTGCAGCAATCGGTTTCACAGTAATGGCTGGCGCCTTCACAGTCGGTGCAATTTCTCTTGGTTCATTCAATCCCGCAGTGACTGGAATGCTAATGGTCACAGGTAAGATGGCGATTGCTGATTGTTGGATGCACTTTGTGCCACAACTGGTAGGTGCTGTGGCCGCAGTGTATGCGCATAGTGCGGCGATGGCCACTACTGAGTCTTGAACGATTACATGTTGCGCCGGAATTTTCCACCGGTCTCAAAGAGCGCCTGAGTTACTTGGCCTACAGTACAGTATTCGACAATATCCATCATGGCTTCGAAGAGATTTCCTCCCTCTCGTGCCACCTGCTTGAGTCGAGCAATTCCAGCTTCAGCCTCCTCTGCGTGGTCATCTTGGAACTTACGATTCCGATCAATCACCATTCTCTTCTCAGTTTCATCTGAACGAGTGACATCCATGTCGAAAGCGTCGGCATTGTCAGCGCTGAGCGCCTCTGCCTCCGGGTCGGTGAAGGTGTTCACGCCAATGATTGGAAGAGTACCATCGTGCTTTTTGTGTTCATACAGCATCGATTCATCTTGAATCCGATTCCGTTGGTAGTTTACTTCAAGTGAACCGAGGACTCCACCCCTGCGATGCATTTCCTCAAAGATTCCTAGGATTTCCTCTTCAACGTGGTCTGTGAGCCATTCTGCGACAAAGGAACCTTGGAGTGGATTTTCGTTTTGCAACCAACCATATTCTCGACTCAGTATTAGTTGAATCGCTACAGCATCGCGTACTGTATCCTCGGTAGGAGTTCCAAAGGCTTCATCTCGGCTATTGGTGTGAAGTGAGTTGGCGTTATCGGCAAGTGCGTATAGGGCTTGCATGGTTGTTCTGTAATCATTCCATGTATACTCTTGAGCGTGAAGTGAACGGCCTGAAGATTGGATGTGGTACTTCAATTTCTGACCTCGTTCGTCTACATCATACATCTCTCGCATTGCGATTGACCAAATGCGCCGACTAACACGGCCGATGACGCTGTACTCGGGATCCATTCCGTTTGAGAAGAACCATGAGAAATTACGTAGGAACTTGTTGGCATCAAGACCCCGAGCGCGAAATAACTCAACATAAGTCAGTCCGTTTGAAAGTGTCAAGGCAGCCTGAGTGATTGGATTAGCTCCTGCTTCAGCGATATGGTATCCTGAGATGGATACGAAGTAGTGATTCCGCACCTCATTGTCCACATAGAATTCTGCTACATCTCCCATCAATTTCAGCGCCGTGTCAAGATTCAGTACGAGTGTGTTCTGGCCCATGGACTCCTTGAGTTGGTCTGCTTGGACCGTACCTCGGACAGTAGAGAGTGTCCTAGCACGGATTTCTTTGGCTTCGTCTTCAGTTGGTTCTCGCTTGTTCTCTGAGACAAATACACGCATCTGTTGCCGAATTGCAACGGTAAAGAAGGCGGCCAGGTGCCACCAATAGTTGCCGTTAATGGTCATTGAGACGCTAGTGTTTGGGTCACATAGATCGAATCCTTCGAAGAGTCGATCCATCTCATCTACAGTGCTGATACTCACTCCAGATTCACAGACTTTGCCGAAAATGTCCAGTCGCTCATCTGGATCACGTCCATAGAGTGATGGTGAGTCAAAGGCAGTGGATAGCCGATTGAATGGTTGATCGGTGCAGAGGAAGTGGAAGCGTTTGTTCGTTCTTTCAGCGCTACCTTCTCCCGCGAACATTCTGACGGGTAGTTCGTCACGTCGCTTGAATGGAAATACGCCAGCAGTGAACGGAAAGGTTCCCGGGCGGTTCTCTTTTGCAATCCATCGGTAGAGGTCGCCGTGGTCTTTAGTCACGGGTAGGGCAACTTTCGGCAAATCAAGCCCAGAGAGTGTGCGTGTCGTTGTTTCAACTGGAATCTCACGTCCCCTTACTGTATAGGATGCTTCTCCTGAGCGATATGCGGAGGCATAGGCATCGAACTCTTCTAGTGCGCTCCAAGCTCTTTCCGGGACTTCCTTCCGAAGGTCACTAGCATCATTCTTGAGTTCGTTTGCAGCTGCCGATTTCCCCCCTTCTTCCATTCTCTTCGCAGCCGCTTCTAGTTGCTGTACGAGGCGAATATTGTCGGCTATGATTTCTGCATCTTTGTGGTAGTTGCGAACGGAAGATGCAACCTCTGCTAGGTAGCCTTGACGTTCAGGTGGTATTGGGGCATTTCGAGAGGGGAGTCCATCTTCGCCGAGAAGGGGTTCGGCTGCAGTGAGCATGGTTCCCATGCGATCATTGAGTAGTTTGGCGAGTCGTTTCCAGAGAAGGTCTACACCCGCATCAGCGAATTGGGATGCAATAGTGGGGATGACTGGCAGACTTTCATCGGTCGCATCCCAACTCTCATGATTCCGTTTTACCTGCTTACGAATCTCGGCAAGAGCATCCTCTGCACCTGCTCGGTCAAATTTGTTTAGGACGACAAGGTCAGCAAAATCCAATGCTGCAAGTTTCTCCAGCTGTGATGGTGCCCCATATTCGCGTGTAGTGACGTACATCGAAACATCAGCAACCTCAGTAATTGCATCATCGCCTTGG
The DNA here is from genome assembly GCA_036124005.1 of Thermoplasmatota archaeon. Taxonomy (GTDB): domain Archaea; phylum Thermoplasmatota; class Poseidoniia; order Poseidoniales; family Thalassarchaeaceae; genus MGIIb-N2. Next base: position 689 of record JAZADD010000037.1, on the reverse strand, counting down.
CCGATTCCACTTGTTTCACAAATGATGAGGTCGAAGCCGACTGCTTGACATGTCTCAATAGCTCGTCCAATGCAATTAGCTAGTTCACGTCCGCTATCACGGCTAGCGAAGGAGCGCATGAATAGGTGATTGTTTGCGAGTGAGTTCATACGAATACGGTCGCCGAGTAGGGCGCCTCCAGTCCGTTTCCGAGTTGGGTCAGTAGCGAGCAGGGCAATACGTAGTCCTGGATTGTCCCGCTGGATTCGAAGCATGAGTTCGTCTGTTAGGCTGGATTTGCCCGCGCCTCCTGTCCCTGTTAGGCCAATAACTGGGCATCTCTCGTCTTTAGATCGACTTCTTGTTGACTCTAGTATCGTATGGTAGAGATCTTCTTCTCCGTTTTCAGCGAGAGTAAGTAACTTTGCAACTGCGCCATGGTCTGATGCATCAACGGGGCCGTTCAGTGCAGCATAACGTGCGTCGTCAAGTAAGTCGATTTTTGCAGCGGTTTCCATTGCGTCTTCGACCATCCCTGTGAGTCCCATACTTCGCCCGTCATCAGGCGAGTAGATCCGGGCGATTCCTTCGTCACGCAGGAGCCGAATTTCTTGTGGTAGAATGGTCCCTCCTCCTCCGCCACAAAGGAACACATGTTCGAAACCCGCTGCATCTAGGAGTTGCTTCGTATGTGTGAACATCTCTACAGC
>JAZADD010000036.1:0-11948 GCA_036124005.1 Thermoplasmatota archaeon | reverse complement strand
TCCGTCACCATCGCTATCAGACCACTGAGTAGGGTCTGTAGGGAACTGGTCCCCCTCAAATCCACTAGCGTTGTCTCCATGCCCGTCTCCATCAGCATCCTCCCATTGAGTGCCATCGGTTGGGAACTCGTCTGGATCGTTACCTGTTGCATTGTCTCCATAGCCATCGCCATCTTGGTCAGACCATTGGGTAGCATCGTTAGGGAAGGCATCGCCATTTGTTCCAGAGGAATTGTCTCCATACCCGTCACCATCAGTGTCAGCCCATTGGGACGCATCGTTAGGCATGAAATCTCCATTATCCCCGACTCCATCGGCATCGGTATCCTCCCACTCGTTAGGATCTGTTGGGAAGGCATCTGAATTGGTACCACTCGCATTGTCACCCCAGCCATCACCATCCTGGTCAGACCATTGCGTGGCATCGGTGGGGAAGGCATCAGAATTGTTACCTGTTGGATTGTCTCCATAGCCATCACCATCACCATCAGACCACTGAGTTGAATCAAAGGGGAAATCATCGGATGCATCGACATATCCGTCGCCATCTGTATCCCTCTGTGTCGCATCGCAACCATTGAGATCTACAACAGCGTTTGGCGAAGTGTTAGGACAAAGATCATTCTCATTCCAGACACCATCCCAATCATCATCGAAGAAAATCGTCATGCAAAGCGTCCCCATATCGAGCACACCATGCGTTGAATTCTCGAGGTTTACAACAACACAGTAGTAGCCGCTGGCAGATGGTGTAGTGTAGTTCCAACTAAACCCAGTCATATTTGTCGCATTTGCAGTAAACGATACTGGACCATACGAATCAAGGATATTCGAGAAGTTCGATATTTCGACTAAAGATACATTCCAATCATAACTATCGCCAACAATGAGATTGCTGAAATCAAACCGGACCTCATTCAGAGTTGCATTACGATCACCAGCCATCGAAGTCACATTGACACGTGGCCATATCGGGCTGAAACAATCCACATAGTTATCGAGGATGCTTCCGGTAGAATTCTCAAGGAAGACGACGATACAATGTGGATCCCCTGAGATGGGGGAGGTCCAATTCAAAGTCACATTCTGATGTGGACCCGTGGCAGTGAAGTTAGCATATCCTGAATCAATCGTTGAATAATTGCTGCCTTCGATGAAACTCCAGTTGAGAGAATATGTGTCTCCAGCCGTAAGGTTCTGAGAGTGGGCAATTCCGTCGGTGTCACTTGTGAAATTGAAATCCAGCATCTTAACCTCAATACAATCGAGAGACTCATTGACTACTCGATAGCCAGAAGTTGTCTGACCCGTAATCTCGTAAAGACCACCGTAGAGACAGAATACGCCTGCACGCTCAGGATAACTGAGATTCATCGAGGAGATTGTGAAATTAGATTGGGTGACATTAAGTAGGGTAGAAGTGACGTTGAATACCGTATAACTTCCATTGACGAACTCGGCAGTGATTATATCGAATTCATAACTGTAGGACGTATTGGTTGTCAAGTTCGTTAGAACATGCTCACCATAAGTGAGGTTGTTTGCAAGAGTGGTCGAAACATTACCTGGAGCAGGTGGCATCGGGGGGGACCCTCCTACAATGAAGTAAGAGAGAGTGTAGGTGCCAGTATTTGGTGTAGTAAAAGACCAGACATCGACATGCAAATAGTATGTTGAACCACCAGCATACAGTGTCCCTGAGCTCGATACGTTCTCGACTAGATTAGTGGATGATGCGGAATCAATGAGGGACCCATTCGCATCACGAAGCCAAAGATCGAAATCTAGACCTGTTCCGTGCTGAAGAGAGGCGGAGATTGTTGCATTAAGTGGAACATAGACTGCATAGTAATCATCCTGATCAGACAGATGATTCAGATAGCCGCTGTAAGTGACGTTATTTGCTCCACTTAGTGTGATTGCCCCAGCCTGTGTATTGCCTGCATCTTGGCCAGATCCAGCATCATTCTGTGCCTGAACAGTGTAGGTTTCAACCTCCAAAGTAGCGTTGTAATAATTCACCGCAGAGCTGTACCCATAGACCCTTACACAGTAAAATCCGGAAGTTGTTACAATATCTGAAACCGATTCAGAATTTGAGACACCTGTCGAACTCGTAATCGTATTTCCAGAACCATCGTACAATGTCATGTCAAGATCGCCATTCGCATGAACGAAGGTAATGTTGAACCAGAACTGGGCAGATTGGTTAATCCAAAAGCAAAACCAATCCTCATCCGTCGAGTTATGTATTGTGAGACCTGACCACGAAGTTGAGTTAACTCCAGCGGAATTTGTGGTCGCATTACCCCAAGTCGCTGTAGCTTGAGTATCATTTGGCTCATATGAATCGGGAGTAGAGGCAGAAGCAGGTCCAACGCCGCCACTACTTCCGCCTGACCAAACAGTACCCGAGGGGGCAGTGTAATCTGCTTCTTCGCGGTCATCCAAAGGCGTGGGTTCTTCCATGAGAAAACCCATCATTACCGTAGAAAATAGAAGGAAGGCCACGAGAAGGCAGGTCACAGACCTGCGGCCCTGATTTACATTGACCATGCATCTGAGTTAAGGACCAAGAATATGAAACACATGGTTCAAATTCAGATATTGTGGATTCTCGGAAGAATAGGGTTACATTTCGAATGAGCCTATAGAACTGGAAGACGGCCAATCGTTCATGTAGTCCTACATTGAACACCCGCTATGAGGTATGCTTTGCTAATCGCTCTGCTCCTCATCGCAGCACCACTCCAATTGATTCAACATGAGGACGCCTTTGAAGCAGAAAATGAGGACAATCTTGTCATAAATAGGTCGCCTTCGCCTCGCCCCTACATCACAACAGTGTTGGAATCCAACCATTACCACGCCTCAGTGAATACAATGTTTTTTGAGAGAATCAATGAAACTGGACAAGTCCCAAGCCCCGGAGAGAGTGAATTATTTGCGGCCGGATGGGCTTGTGCCATGTCTGCCAACCCTCCTGATGAGTGTAGCCTGTATGATTCAACAGGAACAAACATATCCATACCGGATGGCGTAGTGTGTGGCTCGCCGTTGTTTGCTGGATCGTTCAAATCCAATGGTAGTTTCAACGGAGTTATTGGAGGATCATGTTATGGTGACCGAGTTGATGCAATGATTCAACTCTCAAATGGAGACATGCTTTACGGAGGCAGTTTCTGTTGGGTCGGAGGTCCAGCTCAATCATGTAATCTTTCTAACTCTGGTGTTCAAATTGATCCAATCGCAAATGATGATGCATTCATCCTAAGGGTTGACAGTAATGGAACCTGGAAGTGGGGGCAAGTATTGGGCGGACTAGGCAGTTGGGACATAGTCACCGACCTAGCAGAAGCACCCAATGGAGATATCTATGCGATGATTTCCTATTGTAATCAAAACAACGGGAATGAGTGTGAGATTGAGTCAGATTTGAGTTATACAAACACAACTGTAGGGGAACAAGATCTTCTCTTGGTGAAAATTAGTTCCTCTGGCAGTATGCAATGGGCACGTAACATGGGAAGTGGAGGCAATGATGCAGGGATTGCGAATCACTGGTATCCTTTGAGGGAAAGGGGGTTGTTTGCTACTCCCGATGGTGGAGTCATCGTAGCTTCATCAGGGTGCCAAGGTGAAGGTCAAGGATGTTCATTCGAATTCAACGATGATGATTACTTCGTTGGCCACAAATCTTTCATCGCAAAGTATGATGTTGATGGTGATATTGAATGGTTTGAGGAGATTCCAGCAGCCTTCCTTCAAGGTATGTCAAGAGTGGATGAACATACAGTATTAATCGCAGGTAACCATTTCACTCCAGTCCTAGCACTGGGCGGCTTATCTATTGCTCATGCAAACTCAGGAACTCACTCTGATGCATGGTGGGCAACTTACAATCATACTTCCCGCACATGGGAATCTTTGCAAGGTTCGAACGAGACTGCAGACGTATATCTTCACAGCACAGCAGTCGGACCGAAAGGAGAAATCATACTGGGAGGTAGTGCATGTTGGTCAGTCACTCCCTGTGACATCGACATTGGTGGCTTGAATGCAAGTAATCTTGGATATGGAACGGGATTTATCGTTAAACTGAATCATTCAAGTGATGATGCATGGATAATGACAATTGAAGACAGTACAACCAATCCAACTGCAATCAATCAACTTGAGGTGTCACAATGGGGGGACATTGGATTCTCGGGTAGGATTTGTGAAGGAGGAGGAAGTTCATGCACAGTGAGCATAGATGGCTATACTTACAGCCCTCAAGGAGACAATGGCTCTCTCGTTGTACGCGTCAAACAAGATGCAGATTATGACGGGTTGTACCACGCAAGGGATAACTGCCCTAACGGTGCAACTGGTTGGTTTAGTAACATAACTACAGATATTGATGGAGATGGATGTAGAGATATTGACGAAGATCAAGATGATGATGGCGATGGATTCCTAGATACAAATGATGGATGCCCCCTAGTGTTTGGAAACTCATCTTCTGATCGTGATGGGTGTATCGATTCCGACGGAGATGGTTGGTCGGATCCAGATTCAGGATGGAATGCAGATGATGGTGCAGATGCGTTTCCAAACAATGTGACTCAATGGAGAGATTCTGATGGAGATGGATACGGGGACAATCATTACTATGATGTAGACCCAGTCACTGGCCTATACGTCAATCAAAGTGGAGATGGATCACCTCTAGATCCCGAACAATGGAGCGATATGGACGGGGACGGATATGGAGATAATGACCAATCTGGTACTCACTATGACGACTGCCCATACACTTACGGCTTATCGTCTGAGAATGATCGTTTCGGATGTGTTGACAACGATGGGGATGGATGGGCTAACGAAGACGATGATTACCCCTTCGAAGAAACCCAATGGTCTGATCAAGACGGAGATGGATATGGTGACAATCCAGCAGGGACTTCTCCCGACGCCTGTCCCACAGCATATGGAACTTCAACCATAGATGGCAATCTGGGTTGCCCTGATATTGATGGCGATGGTTGGCCAGATTCATCAGATGCTTTTCCCAATGATCAATCTCAATGGAACGATACAGATGGCGACGGATTTGGAGATGAACCGGATGGTGTGGATGGAGACGATTGTGTTAACATTCCAGGGAACTCAACAATGGGATTACTTGGGTGCATTGATGCGGATGGAGATGGATGGGCCGATTCTGAAGATGACCTCCCAGAAAACCCCTCGCAGTGGGAAGACTCAGACAGTGACGGGTATGGAAACAATCCAGATGGTACCAATCCAGATGGGTGCCCCACACAAGCAGGGACATCCTACATCGACACCTATGGCTGTGCCGACTACGACAGTGATGGTTGGTCGGGCCAAACAGATGTATTTCCTTTCGATCCAACCCAATGGTCTGATCAAGACAATGATGGATATGGCGACAACACCTCCGGAGATTATGCAGATAATTGTCCGACCATTGCCAACGGTGTCGATGAAGACAATCAAGCCGATTACGACCTAGATGGAGTTGGTGATGCCTGTGATACTGACGACGATGGAGATGGCATCCTAGATACCGCAGACAGTTGCCCTTCAGGAATTACGGATTGGACTAGTACATCTGTTACAGATTACGATCAAGATGGATGTCTTGACAACACAGAGGATGATGATGATGACAACGATGGGGTGCCCGATGATGCCGATTTGTGTCAGAAAAGTAATGAAATATTCAACAGCAGTTCTCTAAATGACCACGATGCTGATGGTTGTCTCGATTCAAATGAAGAAGATTCAGACGACGATAACGATGACGTCTTGGACATCAAAGATCTATGTCCAAAAGGTGAATCAAACTGGGTTTCAACTCTGAGCGCAGATTGGGATGGAGACGGGTGCAAAGACGATGTTGAAGATTCTGATGATGATAATGATGGATTGGATGATGATTTGGACTCGTGTCCAACAGGCCTAAGCCAATGGGAAGATCAACGTTCAGAACTGGATTTAGATATGGACGGATGTCTTGATGGCCGAGAATCTCCCCTCCAACAGGGAAGTGGAGTAGTGGATGAACAGTACTACCTCGACCTAATTGCTAACCAAAGCCAAGAGGAAGAAAGGACGTTTGTCGAACAACTTGCAGCAGGTGATCTAGACGCAATAGGACTTGTTTTCACAATCCTATTCGCACTAGTGAGTATTTCTGGAACAATCTTAATTCGGGCCAGAAAGACGGCTTTCCTCAGAGGTTTGGAACGGAGCATCATGACTGCTGTTGATTTAGATGATCTTGACCGAGCAAAGAAGGATATCCGACGGGCTGCTAAAAATGACCAAATTTCCACCAATCGCTATGAACTCATGATGGATGACCTTAACGATCGACGTGAGACACTTCTCCAAGAGAGAGATAATGCTCAGAAAAAGAGAACAAAAGGGCCACCAAAGAAGAGCCCGCCGAAGCGGACGCCCCCTAAGGCTACACCTGAACCGGAACTAGATCCGGAACCCATCCCGGCTGAAGAGGAGTATTTCACGCCGCCAGAGGACCAGATTACCACTGGCGACGATGGATATCGATACTGGGAAGATCAGAATGGACAGTGGTGGGTTGAAATGGATGGAGAATGGACCCAATGGGGGTCTTGACCTAATTCGGATTAGGGAAGCGCCGAGAGAGGGATTCGAACCCACGACCTGCGGATTAACAGTCCGCCGCTCCACCAACTAAGCTATCTCGGCAGCATGCCGCCCACCGCCCATCCATTCATGAATGAATCGGGTCGATTAGAGGAGTTTATTCCCACTCAATCGTACCAGGTGGCTTGTGTGTGATATCATACACCACTCGATTGACACTTCCCTTCAGTGCATTCGTAATCTTAGTAGAGATTTCAGCAAGCACATCATGAGGTATTGGAGCATAATGAGCAGACATGCCATCGAGGCTATGCACAGCACGAACGACGACCGTTTCGCCATGGACGCGTGTATCACCATGGACACCTACACTTCGGACCGGAAGGAGGGCTGCGAAATATTGCCAAGGAATCTCACACTTACCATCTGCTGCGGCAGCACGAAGATTCTCCTCGACGATATGACAAGCTTCTCTGCAGGTAGCAACACGATCACGCGTGAGATTACCGAGAACACGGACCGCTAATCCCGGACCGGGGAAGGGTTGTCTCTCAGAGGAAGGAATCTCCAAAATCCGCGCAATAGCACGAACCTCATCCTTGTAGAACTCGCGAAGTGGCTCAACAACAACGAGATCAATATCTTCCGGCAACCCACCCACATTATGATGTGACTTGATAGTATCACGAGTTCCTCCGCCAGACTCAATCCAATCGGGTGCAATGGTTCCTTGGACGAGATACTTCGCACCAATCGAAGCTTGTTCCTCCTCAAAAACACGAATGAATTGCTCGCCAATGACTTTACGCTTATGCTCAGGATCTGTAACTCCCTCAAGGTGTTTGAAGAAACGCTCACTTGCATCGACTACCTTGATGTTTAGACCAAGTTCATTGAGCATCTCGGCAACCTCTTCGGTTTCCCCCTTACGCATGAAGCCTGTGTCAACATAGACGCAATGAAGCATGGCTCCAACGGCCCGATTAGCTAGAACGGCGGCTACAGTACTATCAATGCCTCCGCTACACGCGATAATCGCAGTATCATCAATCTGGGACGTGAGTGCCTCAACTGCCTCATCAATGAGCATCTGCGTGTCCATTACGACCACCTATGCACTGCGTTCTTCCTGGAGGGCCAGATCATCTGCAATCACGGCGTTTGTTCTCATCTCGCGATACTCGATGACTGCTGCAGCAATTGCAGGGTTGTTGGTCGCAATAATTTGCAGAGCGAGTAACGCAGCGTTGTCACCACGATCCACACCTACGGTCGCAACTGGCATACCAGGAGGCATCTGAACGATACTGAGGAGGCTGTCATAGGGAACCTTACTCCCTACAGGAACACCGATGACGGGCTTAGGAGTCATCGAAGCAAGGACTCCCGGAAGAGCTGCGGCGACACCTGCCATTCCAATGTAAACATGGCAACCATCCTCTTCGGCGGTGTCAACAATACCTTCGAGATATTTCGGAGAACGGTGAGCGCTAGCGACACGAATCTGATACTCTACATCGAACGTATCAAGAATCTTGGCGGCTTTCTCTGCAACCGGCATATCTGATCTGCTGCCCAATACAATGGTGATGTCCATGCCATGCCGCTATGCAGCCGGTTCAAAGCGTTCACCGTTGTAAATAAGGGCGGCCAAGAACCGAATCAAGGAGCAGTGTCCCTTCCATTAACAATACAACAGGAAGAGCAATGAGCAATAATGAAAGCGGGTCAGGAGGGCTTACCAACATAGAAAATACTGCTGTGGAAAACCAAATCTCTCTACGTCTCGAAGTGACCCCTTGACGACTGATGGTTCCTGAGCGCAGTAGGCTAAACACAAGCATAGGAGTCTGAAAGACGAGAACACTCGCGCCAACTAACGATAGGATGAACCCCGCCCAAGCCTCCAATTGCCAAGTTGTCGATAAACCAAAGGAACTCGCATCAGCACTAAGATACTGCAGAAGAAGAGGTACAACGAACTCAAAGGAATATAGAAGCCCCATCCCGGCCAATCCAAGAGAACACAGGATAACGAGGAGAGTAGCACCAAGATGCGGCTGGATCGACTGGCTGAGATCCGGCAAGGTATCTTCAAACAAGTCCGAATTGCCCCCCATTCTTAGCAAATCAATGCTGAATACAAGTAACGCCAATGCCAAACCAACATAACTCGCAATACGTAGGCGTAGAAGGATTACTTCCATCGGATGGAGGACTACAATTGACGCATCCTCAGGAAGGAAGGAAGAGGAAAGCAAGCGCTCCAAAATTTCTCCTGCAACCGGATAACCGATCAGAAATCCGACCATTGCTACACCTGCAATGAGGCCGATTCTAATCCGAAGCCTAGCACCAATTGAACGGAGAATCAGAAATGGTTCATCCTCGGCCCTCATCATGGATGCCACTCAACCTGTGAGGGGCCTTGGCCACTCATGTGCCTTCGCATGGAAGAGGTGCTCAAAACTTCGGCATATCCGGCAGCTGGATTTCGTCCTTGCGGGGTTTCGGACGTTCAGCAACGGGCCGCGAACCGGGTTCAGGTGTAATTGGAAGGGAGGGAGGTTCTGTTTGACCATCCTTCGTTGGGGTATTCATTTCCTGCGCTTCAACATCTTCAGAGGCCACATATTCAGCTGGGGGCTCGTTAGATAACACTGATTCAGATGGAATCTCTGATGGTTTCTTACTCTCGGAAATAGGGTCCATCCCCACCCGCACTGATTCATCCCTAGAGGCAACTCCAGTAGCACCCAATTTTGCTCCAACTGGAACTCCGTTAATCATCCATCGACCAGTCCTTGGATCAACTTCAGCCGTTGCAGGCATGTTAGCAGGACGTACTGGAATGACACCCTTTACGGTAGGAACGATGTCAGGTTTATTCGGTTCTTCGTCAGCCAGTACCTCTTCACTCTCAGAATCTGAGATTAATTCAACGGTAGGCTCAACTCGAACAATCTGTTCAGCCACCAAAACCTTCTCTTCTTCAGTATCGATGGCTTCGACCTTAGGCTGAACCGTTTCCTGATGAGATGCAAGATTACCGACAGGCGCCTCGTTGACCCTAACTGCAGCCAAAAGCGGCTCTTCTTCAACAGCATCGAGGAGGTCATCCTCTGGCATTTTAATACCAGATTCCACAGATACATTCCGCTCCTCTGTCACCTCATCTTCGTCATCAGAAAGAACGGTGATATCTTCCGAACGTAGACCAAGAATGGCTTCATCTGCACTGGAATCCAAGGTGAATGATGGTGCATCTACGGGTTGGGCATCAAAGTCAGGTACTGGCGCCGAATCCTCAACCCCCTGTAATGGCACTACATCTTCCGAACGTAGGCCAAGAATCGCTTCATCTGCACTGGAATCCAAGGTGAATGATGGCGTCTCTACGGGTTGGGCATCAAAGTCGGGTACTGGCACCGAATTCTCAACCTGTTGCGATGATACTACATCTTCTCCCACAACCTCTGTAGATTCGATAGCTCCGAAAGTAGGTTCGATACTGGATGACATTACGTCCGTGGCTTGTACAGGATTCTCTTCGATAATCGACTGCATCGCTAAGATAGCCGAATTTACTGCGCCTCCATTTACACCTTCCTTGGTTCCAATGACTGATGATACCACCTCCTGAAGCAACGGATTCACAACACGATTCTGATTTCGCCCAACACCCGGCAAATTCGACGACGGAGTTGAAGGCTGCTCATCCTGACTTTGACGAGAACGGAATGCTATTGGCGCTAAGAAAACAAGAATCCAGAATATTCCTACATCCTGAGTCGAGACCGAAAGGCCAGCATCAGACCAAATAGGACCCGAAGGATCCATGCCAAGTTTACTCATGACTGCGTAAGCCACATGGAGACGGGATCCGAATTGACCGAAAAGAACACCAGGGAAGGCTCCAATCATAGAGTTCAGAAGAAGGAAAAGACCCATGCTTAGTACAATGATTCTGGACATAATTACCCGTAAACCACCCTTCTCCTCATCTCTAGCGACTGTGGCTACACTTCCGGCCTCCATCGCCTCCGCTTGCTCCGCTAAACTGGCGACACGAGGCATCTCAAAAGTTGCCCTCTCCTTCAGACCATAGCGAGCTACTACAATCATAATTGGCAACAAAATGAGTTGAAGATGCTCCTGTAGTGAGATTACACCTGCCTCTGAATACGCTGGTGCGGAACCTTCGAGGCCGAACAAATTAGCGACATAGTAGTGAGGATGGAACTTACCTGGAATCGCATCTGAAATAATAGCAGGAAAGACACCCAGATAGGAGTTTAACAGAAGGGAGAACAGAAGGAACAAGCAAATCGCGGCTGCGATTAAACCGAGCCGCGGCGAAGTGCGTTCCATGCCAACTGACCTCTACGTTACCCATTAGGAAGGAACTCCCGCTTTAACCAATGTCCTTGATGGAAAAAACCACAGTTTCAGCGCCGCACGATGATAGAAAGTAAATCTCCATCCTTCAAAAGATGGTCTAAACCAACGCGTTGCCAGTCAAATTTCGCACTTGGCCCTTTGACACGAGCATATCGAAATTTCCTTACAAAATCTCGATGCAGTTTTACACAAACATCCTGTACAGTGCTTGTATCCTTGATAATTAGCGGCTCCACAAGATCTGCCTCCCCGCCCTGAGGCTTTAGGAAAACACGCATGAAACGTAGATTGTCGAAAATGAAGTCTTTCATCTCCTCTATACCTTGTCCGGTTTTCGCAGAAACAGGGAGAATCGGCCACCCATCTGGAATCATAGCACGGGCACGAGACATATCTGCTTCAGTTGCAAGATCAACCTTGTTAATTACGACAACTGCCTTGGAATAGATACAGTTCCCTGCAAGAGTGTCCACGATGTGATCGTGAGTTGTACGGGACCGCATTGTCACCTCAGCAGATACTATGCCGAAGGAACGAACTATCTCTTGAATGTCTACAAAATCCACATCTGGTTGAGCACACGTAGAACGAACGATAATTCCGCCACGCCCAGTCTTGTTGATGAAAACCTGCGGCTTTGCTTCGTTAAGCCTCATCCCCGCCCGCTCCAACTCGGAATCAAGGACATTGAAGTGAGAATCTTGGAAGGGGTCAATAACATAGAGAACCATGTCAGATGCACGAATTACGTTCAGAATCTCCTTTCCTCGACCCTTTCCGTCTGCAGCTCCTTTGATTAGACCAGGGAGATCTAAAATCTGGATCTTGGCACCGTTATGCTCAAGCACACCAGGAATACAAGTTAACGTGGTGAAAGCGAAAGCCCCTGTCTCTGAATCGACGCC
>JAZADD010000035.1:0-14706 GCA_036124005.1 Thermoplasmatota archaeon | reverse complement strand
TTCACCTGCGGCGAGAACTTCTCTACATGCGACGCCTTCGGGGTATGGTAGAGCCTCTTCTACGATGAAAATCCGTCTCAATGTGATTGTGAACATGGTGCCGAGAACACCACCTAGTACAGCGATGATAAATGTCTCAAGAAGACGCATTTCCATACCCATCACCAAAAGTGCAGGAACAGTGAAAATTACACCAGCAGCTAATGATTCTCCGGCGCTTGCCATCGTCTGAACAAGATTATTCTCGAGAATTGAGACATCTTTCAGACGCATTGAACGAAGGATAATCATCGATAGAACAGCAGCAGGAATAGAGGCACTAACTGTCATACCCAATTGTAAACCAAGGTAGGTGTTTGCTGCAGTTAACAGAGCGCCAAGGACTACACCAATCAGTAATGCGCGAAGAGTGAGTTCGTGAACTGTGCTTCCATCATTGCCGAATTCAATGATCCGACCGTCCGCCATGTTTCCCCGGAATGGTATCCACCTCAAGATATCTGCGTATCGTTTTGATTTGGGGAGAATGATATACTCCATATGATTAGGACAGTAAATGGGCGAGGTTTCGGAGTATGATTCGACTTCCGCCGAATCCCCGAATTGGCATGTTCTAACTGTTGAGGAAACACTAGAGAAACTTGCCACTTCTAAGGACGGTCTCAATGAATCAGAAGCACTTCGAAGAGCAGCTGAAGTTGGACCGAATAAATTGGATGAAGAATCTCCGACACACTGGATATGGAAACTCATCGATCAGTATCGCGACCCGATGGTTTACCTTCTTCTTGCTGCAGCCGCAATCGCCTTTCTGTTTGAACCCGAAGATAAAGGGACTCCGATTTTCATTATCATCGCACTGAGCCTGAACGGAATTTTCGGCTATATGCAGGAGGCAAAGGCAGAGAGGGCAATGGACAGTCTGAAGGAGATGCTAGTCGGGTCCTGTGTGGTTCTCAGGAATGGTAAGGATGTTCGTGTCACAACAGAGGAACTGGTGCCAGGGGATGTGGTTTTCCTCGATGAGGGCATGAATGTCCCTGCTGACGTACGTATCATTGAATCTCATAATTTGGCAATTGATGAAGCGACATTAACTGGAGAATCAAGTCCTGTCTCAAAGGTCATCTCACCCTTATCTGAGGATGTGATGCTAGCTGATCGCAAGAATATGGCTCACATGGGGACCGTGGTTTCTTCGGGCCGTGGATGTGGTGTCGTCATTAGTATAGGGATGAATACCCATTTGGGACGTCTCGCAGCTGATCTTGCTGAAGTCAAAGCACCCAAGACGCCGTTGGAAATTAAGCTTGAAACTCTTGGGCGTTTCCTTGGATATGTTGCTATTTTTGCAGCCTTGCTTATTGTGACACTGAGTCTCGGGAAGGCCTACCTGATTAATGGTATGAGAGGAGAGGCTCTGTATGGGGTTCTTTCTGAACAGTTCCTTGTCGCAGTGGCGATTTTCGTTGCCATTGTACCAGAAGGTCTCCCCATCATTCTTGTCATTACTTTGTCAATTGGTATGAGAAATATGGCACGCCACCGTGCCATTATTCGGAAGATGAAAGCTGTCGAAACGCTTGGTAGCACGACAGTTATCTGTTCGGACAAAACCGGCACACTCACTACAGGTGAAATGACGGTACGTCGTTTTCATTTCAATGGTACTTCCTATGATGTTACAGGACGCGGCTTCAATCCAAACAAAGGAGGTCTTCTAATTAATGGGTCGAAGGTATCTGAGGCGGATCGTGCTGAACTGAAATCTCTCCCTGCGTTCAGGTGGATGATGGGTAGCGCTTTACTCGCTCAGAATAGTAACGTACGACAGGTAGGTTCTACTTGGCAGGGGATTGGTGATCCAACGGATACCGCATGTGCTGTACTAGGTTGGAAGTTGCATTCATCAGTTGATGATTTTAGGAAGCTGCATCCTCGCTTCCGAGAGTTTCCGTTTGATCGTAGTCGAAAGCGGATGTCTACCATTCATGAGTTTGAGGGCAAGCGTCGTCTTTTCGTTAAGGGTGCTGCAGGAGATCTTGCGAAGATTTGCGATCGAACAATCGAGAATGGCGAGATTGTTCCATTAACAGAAGAGAGGTTACAACTCTTTCGTGAGGCGAATAGTGAGTATGCTAGTGGTGCACTTAGGATTCTTGGTTTTGCAACACGTGAGATTCATGATGGCGAAGACATCAATGACGTTGAAGAGGTAGAAAAGGGCCTTATTCTGCTTGGTATAGTCGGTATTTCGGATCCTCCAAGAATCGAGGTGCCTCAGGCTATCGCGACTTGCAACGAAGCTGGAATCCGTGTCATCATGATTACGGGAGATCACAAGTCAACCGCTGAGGCTATCGGGGCGGAGATTGGAATCTTCGCGGGAGATGACCTCTCCATTCATGGTTCTGAGCTCCGTGATATGTCAGATGATGATTTGGATGCGATTCTTGACCGTGTGGCAATATTCTCACGAACTACTCCTGATCAGAAACTTAGAATTGTTGATCGTCTACAGAAACAGGGCCATGTTGTCGCAATGACTGGTGACGGCGATAACGATGCACCTGCACTTTCCAAGTCAAATATCGGAATCGCGATGGGTAGAGGCGGTACTGATGTTGCCCGCGATGCTTCTGATATGGTGCTCCAAGATGACGACTTTTCATCGATTGTTAGTGCAGTAGACGAAGGGCGTAGGATCTATCAGAACATCCGTAATTTCGTTCGTTACCAGATTAGTACGAATGTTGCCGCAGTAACACTTCTCATCTTTACTGGGCTATTCTTTGGTTGGACGGGAGAATGGCTAATCCTTACTCCAACACAATTGCTTGTTATCAATATCCTGATGGATGGCCCTCCAGCTGTTGCTTTGGGTATTGAGGAGCAGACAAAGGACGTGATGAAAGAGCCACCTCGACCCATCGACGAGACTTTACCAACACCACCTGATATCTTCCTCATTCTTTTCCTTGGATTCATCATGGTCATTGGAACAGCCAGCGTGTTTTACTTCGCAGGTGGTGACATGATTACAAATGCACCTTGCTCACCAGGTCCTCTTGGAGAATCGGCTTTCGGCGAGGTTGGTAATTGTGATGAAGAAGGATGGACCAGTTATGCAGAGGATAGGTTCGAATCTGCAAGAACAAGTGCATTCGCTGTGTTCATTTTCTTCCAGCTGATGAATGTCATGAATTGTCGGTCAAACGAGTTGTCTGCCTTCCGTCTCGGATTAACATCCAATAGGTGGATTACAGTGAGTTTTGCAATTTCTACATTGATGCTCCTTTTCATGGTTCAAACTCCATCCATTGCTGGATTCAGGGTGGGGGAAATGGTAGCGACAGTACCGCTGGAGTGGCCTGATTGGTTAGTGGTATTCTTGGTAGCATCTTCTGTGTTTGTTGCAGAGGAACTGCGTAAACTCTTCTGGCCTAAACCAAAGGCATGAGCGAGGATTCATGAGTCATTGCCGCGACCCATGACTGTTGCGAATGCTAGGTTCAACAGGTCACTCTGATTGGCGCCGTCGGTTTCCAGCCGTCGTCGAGGATTTAGGCGGTATCGACGACATCCTCGTTATTGAAGCAGCAAAGGTTCTGGAGGAAAAAGGCAGAGTAAGTAATAATCTTGGAATCAGGTTGCTTTTGGAAGCGGATCTTACAGACCTACGAATTCTGGGTAAAGCACTCAAAATGGCTCGCTTTGAGGAAGAGGTCTATTTCAATTCCAATCTACATGTTAATCCAACCAACATTTGTGTCCTTGCTTGTCGCTTTTGCGCATTTAGAAGAGGCCGGAAGGCAGCAGATGCATACGCGTTATCTGTCGAGGAATATCTCTCACGCATTCGACCTTTTTCAAGCCGTATCGACGAGGTTCATTCTGTCGGAGGTCTTCATCCCGATTGGACTGTTGAGCATTATGCTGAACTAATTCGTTCTGCCAGTGAGGCGCATCCACATCTTTCCATGAAATGTTTGACAGCGGTCGAAGTCAAGCATCTTTCTTTGATGAGTGATATGACATTCTCAGAGGTGCTATCGACGTTGAAGGAGGCAGGTTTGACTTCGTTACCTGGTGGGGGAGCAGAGATTCTAGATGATGAGATCCGTACGATAATCTGCAATGGAAAGGAATCCAGTGAAGAGTATCTTGAGATTCATCGGACAGCGCATCATCTCGGTTTACCTACGAATTGTACTATGTTATTCGGGACTATTGAAGGAGCAGAGCACCGAATTAAGCACCTGGACAGCCTTCGCAAGCTTCAGGATGATACTGGCGGCTTCCAGTGTTTTGTCCCTTATCCATTCCTTCCAGACCAGTCCCGTCTTCCTCAGGCCCAACTTTCTACTGGTTCTGAGACAATTCGGATGATTGCAATTTCGAGAATTATGCTTGACAATATCCCTCATATCAAGGCGTACAGGATGAATATCGGAGACAAACTTGCGGCAATTGCTTTGAATTCGGGTGCAGATGATGTGGACGGTACAGTCGGCCATGAGGAGATAATGCATGAAGCTGGGAGTACGACCTCCGTTGAGGATGATCTTGATCGTCTTTCACGACTGATTGAGGACGCCGGAGGGATTCCTGTCCGCCGTTCTACAATTTATAATCGATTTGAGAGATATATCCGGAGGCCCCCTTCTGATGATGATTTCTGGGTTCCTTTACCGGTTGCAGAAGGGGTGTGAAAGGATGCGTACAGATGTCATAGGTCGTGTATCCTTTGCCAATTGTGATCCATTGTTCCATGGCCTTGATCCAAAATGGAAGGTATTGCCTGCTCCGCCATCCTGGTTGACTGGACATCTTCTCCGAGGCGAATGTTTGATTGCACCAATTCCAATGGCGGACTTGGCTAGAAATTCTGACACTCTCTGCGCTATTGATTCGATTGGAATCGCTTCCGATGGCGGGGTTGGATCAGTGTTACTGTTCGGTGATTGCCCCGTTGAAGAGATGAGGGATATTGCAGTGCCCACGGATTCCTCCACTTCGAGGACTTTACTGCCGTGGCTTTTGTCTGAGCGTGGTTTTCGTCCCCGTCTTATTGAGATGGGGCCGAATCTAGAATCCATGCTTGAACGGTGTGATGGTGCCCTATTGATTGGAGATCGAGCGATTCATCATGCACATCTGCAGCCAGACCTTGTCCGAATGGACCTCGGCGATGAATGGTTAGACATAACTGGGATGCCGATGGTCTTCGGCGTTTTTTGTGCCCGACAAGATGCAGATTCTACGGCGGTGAACCAAGCTATATCTGATCTTGAGAATACTCTCTCTCGATTCGAGTCCGACTCCCTCTTTAGGCAAGAAGTGATTATGAAATCAGCCAAAGTCACTCGGTTTAGTGTTAGTCGAATGGAGACCTACTTCGGGTCTGAGGTGAGGAATCGATTAACAGCAAGTGATCGATCAAGCATGCAACGATTTGCGACCGAGGTATGTGGGCTTGAAGGGGAAGTCCCTTGGTGGGTCGGCCATCAGTCCGAACCAGTTAATCGACGCAATGCGGCATCGTAATCGTCGTCATCATCAGAAGTTTCTATTTCATTGTCATCCATTGAATTCGCATCGCTCGCCTCAAGGATTTCGTTCATCGTTGTATCTCTATTGACGCGTTTTGTCACTTTTCGCTTTGATGAGCGACTTACCCTTCGTCGTTGAGTTCGTTCCTGAACTTCTGGCTCAGAGTATTCACTCTCTTCTTTTCGTTGATTAGGTGGCGCGCGAGGAGCCTTCTTCTGAACTTGTTTCTCGGAAATCTCTTGTCTTTGATCAGGTGGTCGACGAGGTGCAACTTTCTGGGGCTCAATCTCTTCATTCCAAATTTCAAGGTCTTCCTCGAAATCATCGTCGTCTTCCATTGTCTGTACGCTACCTATCGCCATTTCAAACTCGTCAAAATCAATGACTCCGTTACCGTCCTCATCCAGGCTTTCCACCAGTGCTTCCAACTGTGTAACTGGCAAAGCAGCGATCTTGAGAGAGCGTAGTCCTGCTACGAGTTCATCGGATTCTAGTGTCCCATTTCCATCTTCATCAAAGCGGTCAAAGAGATCCCTGACAGACATTGAGTTATCTATCATCCATGCCTCAAGTTTCTCCATTACTTGTTCGTAGACAAATAGAGCGCCACAGTCAGCGCAGAGTAAAGCACCGGGCGGATTCATCGATCCACAGACCTCACAAATTTCTTCGAGTTCATATTCGTAAGTCATACGCCTTCTCAAAATTAGAAACACTCCAGCAATGATAGCGATGATTAGGGGGGCTATTACCAGTGGTTGTAGGAGTGTGTCGAGGAAATTTCCTACAAGTGTGGGTTCGGGTTCTTCAGGAGGGAGCACTTTGAGTTCCAGTGTATTGGTCATGGGCCAGGTGGAGGAGCTGTTTTTCAAGTCTCCATCTACTAGAATATGGACAATTGCAGGTCTGTTCTCGATGCTCTGTAAGATACTACCATCTCTTCCATCAAGTCCTTGGAGAATCCGTATATCATAGGGTTCCACTAATCGAGTTGGATCAATTTTCAAGGTCGTTGTCCACGTAATCCTCACATGACTTAACCAACCCACGCCGTTTTGAAGGGTCGAAGTTCCAATCAGTCCTTCGGTTTGCTCACAGGTTGTCTCTGCACCCCAAGGGACGCTACCATTGATTCTTACGATGTCAATCCATTCCTGTGCGATGGAATCTAAATCGGTAGGGCCGCATAATTGTCGCGCCATCAGATTAGCTTCTGGGAAGGAAGTAGTCGTATCATCAGTCAGAAGAACGGCAGACATCGTGCGAATATCTCTTGAAATATCCAACGGTAAGGTGATAGTCTCTTGGATAGTAAGTGTTCCATTTGGAGACAAATCCATTTCGATTCGTCGAATGTTGTCAAGATTAGCATTGAGACTACAATCCGAACCTTCGATGCAAGTGTTGTCGAATGAATCGGGAATCATGTCCCCATCATCATCCGTATCCAAAGAGTCTGGGATTCCATCTCCATCTGTGTCAACCCCATTGGCAACTTCTCCAGTTTCGTGAGGTATGGACCGGTGGATGGGTATGACTCCAGTATTTGTTGCGAAGGCAATCTCAGAGGCATCTGTAGAAAGGGAGAATACATGAGTTTGCATGCCTAGTTGCATCCTCCAATTGAGTTGCTGATTGATTGTGTTCCATGACTCCAATAATTGCTGTTCACCAAGAGTTCCGGTTAATGCGATAATTTCGTCATCGAGATGTACCTCTTCAAACTGGATTACAGGTGATTCTGTCTGAATGATTGATACGAATGCGTATGGTTCGCTGGCCTGTCGTTTAACTATCGCATCATTGAGTGACCATAGCACTTCGGCGCCGTTATGCCTGAACGCACAATCGGAGATTGGCCCATCGACGGGCCAAGAGTGGAGGATTGAGAGGTCATCTAAATTGAGAAGAGTAACGAAATGGTCATCCCCATCGGTTAATCCAACAATTACGCGTGATGTCGTGTTATCTACTGCCGTACATCCTATTTCTCCTCCAAGATCCTGTTGAGATTCCCTTTGAAGTCCATTTTCGATAATGCTGTAGATTACCAAATCATCTGTTGCCGTTGAGAAGAGCATCCGTGTGGAATTAATGGCTTGGACTTCGATACCATCTATCGGTTCTTCTGTATGAGTTCGCTTGTCTGTGTACTCAGCGATTTTGACTGCAGTTACTGATGGGAGTCCGGACATTGGCTGAACTTGAGCGACAATCACGTGAGATGAATCAGTAGTCCAAGTGATATCGATAATCTCATGTCCACTAAATTCGCCCATCGCGGTGGAGAATAGCAGCTCCCCATCTGTTCTCCAGACATTGACGTATACCATGTCTGCCGAGGCGAACATTGTGCCGTCGGGTGAGTGTGCGACATCGATGATATCGGTGGCCAACTTGCCATCGAGCCGATTCATGTGTAGGCTGTCATCGAGTACATGTACTGGTTCAGGGATGGCGGCTCCGACGACAGGAAGGAGCATCAGCAGGACAAGACATCCGCCCAGAACACGAGCCTGCATGCAAATAGCATGGCTATACCTGTTATATCCGTATGGCTTAATCAGTATAGTTGAGACGTTTTGATGAGACATATTCCAGTAAATCCAAAGCAACTTCACAGGATTCTGCTACAACGATAGCATCGTCATCCACGAATTTCTCAAGGGTTGCGAGGGCAGTTCTGTCGCCAATTGCGCCCAATGCCTCCGCTGCTTCATGACGAACCATGACGTCTTCATCTTCATCTGCTAGTCGATCGATGAGGTGTGGGACCGCTGCTGAATCTTGCATTTGTCCCATGACATACGCAATCTCGTGTTTGAGTAGTGCGGAATCAGATCTGAACGCAGCGGCTAACGCATCTACTGCATCCTTCCCGCCAATGTTTCGGAGTGAAAAAAGGGCACGCATCCGCAGAAACATCCTAGTAGATTCATTGCAGAGAGTGGATCTTAGTGAAGAGATATCATTCTCATCACTGGGGGGGGCAGGGTCGACTGAATCGAATTCCGATCGTTCGGGCCGTTGATCCATATTTACTCCCCCGATCCGATGAACTCAAGCGCATCCACATCAAGATCACTTCGAATCATTCCAATTTGTTGCCCCTCCTTGAGAAATCGCCGTACTGCTTCTCTGCCTTCAGGGCCATAGTCAATGGTTCTGTCATTGACATACATTTGAACGAATTCTTCGTTAGTCTCTTCATCAATTCCTCGCCCCCATTCAATTGCGAATGCAAGTCCTTCTTCAGGGTCAGCGATAGCATGAGCAATTGAGAGCCTGACATGTTCCGTGATGATGTTGCATGCATCAGTCCCAAGGTCTCTGCGAACGACATTTCCGCCAAGAGGGAGTGGTAGCCCTCCTGTTCTCTCAGCCCACATTTCGCCGAGGTCGGCAACAAGGTGTAATCCTTCATCCTTCCAAGTTAGTTGCCCTTCGTGAATGATGAGTCCAGCATCGACATTGCCTGCCTTGACCTCTTCCATAATTTCGTCGAAGGGGACTACAACGGTCTCCAAATTGCCGACCATGATTCTTAGTGCGAGATGTGCTGATGTTTTGATTCCTGGAATTGCGATTGTTCCAGTACGAACCTCTTCAAGTGTCTTCTCGCCCAAGGTAACTATTCTCGGACCATATCCTTCGCCCATCGAAGCACCACAGTTCATGAGTGCATAATCTCCGAGAACGTCTGGTAGGGCGTGGATAGAAACAGCGGAAACCTCAAATTCGCGGTTTAGTGCTTTCTGATTTAGTGTTTCAATGTCTAGTAGTGCATGTTCGTAGAGATATGGTGTAGTGTCGAATCGGCCAGTAGTCATGGCATGGAACATGAACGCATCATCTGGATCAGGAGAGTGGCCGATGCGAATAGTATGGGTTTCTCCCGGTGCCATGTAACGGGACCGGAAGGTTCGGTGTAAAAACGAATGTGTGCTACTTTGGGGTCCTTCTGCCGCTGTCTTGAAATGCCTCGTTCGTTTGTGGCGCGTTATGGTTGATGCAGAGAAACTCACCATCGCTCGAGGGCAACTTGGTCCGAAGTGTGCGACATGCGGCTCTCCTCTAATCTTCGCCGAAGCATTGGTCATTGATTCCGAATACCATTGTTACTCTTGCTACGAGAAGGTTACTGGTGCATCTAGTGCCTCGGAGCCGAAGGAAGTATCGGGCCTCCGGATGGATTGATTTAGCGTCGCGCTCTGTCTGCGGATGTGAGTACAGCGAGACACCAGTTCCGATTCTCGGAGTTTTATCGCAAACTCGCTCCTTCAGAACTCTATCTGCCACCTCGTCTTCGGAGTCGAGAATGGATGTTCATGGGCTGGGACGATCGCCCGCCGCGCCGCCATCTTGGTTATTCCAGTGCTGAAGATTTACATCAGGTATTGACGCGTTCAAGTCCTCCTCATTCCTGCTTTCATAGTACTGCATACTATGACAGTCCGTCTGAATGGAAGATGGCGGACAAGGGATGGAGGGGGGCTGACCTCATTTTCGATTTGGATGGGGATCATCTTCCTGGAGTAGATGCTCTAAATTTCCCTGCGATGCTAACGACGATTCAGGAGCAGGCCTTTCGTCTTTGGAACGACTTCCTAGAACCCGATTTTGGATTCAAGGAAGAACACGCAACTTTCAGTTTCTCGGGGCATCGTGGCTTTCACATCCATTATCGTCATCCAAGTATACTACATCTGGACTCAAAGGCTCGACAAGAAATCGTCTCACATATCTCTGGTGCTAATCTGAATATTGAGATGGCTCTTACTGGACCACGAGTTGGTTGGGGAAGGCGCATCGCTCGTGGTGTTGATTCAGTCCTCGATCGACTGGAGCGTTATCATTCCTCATCAGACACGGAACGTAACCGAATGTATCGTGAACTTCGATCTACTGCGGTCTTAGGTTCAGCGAATATGTCGCGGAAGCCCACAATGAGTGAGAAGGCTATGACAACATTGGCAGGGATGTCTGTCGATGCAGATCGTAGGAGGCGATTGAAGAGTTCCCTCAACAATATGGGTAAGCAGTTCGGAAAGAACGGTGAACTTTTCACCTCTTTGATTCTTGGTGACCAGAGTGTGGTTCTCGATCAAGCTGCAGAGAATGACGACAATGTCACTGTCGACGTACGACGTGTGATTCGTTGGGTAGGGAGCCTTCACGGTAAGGCTGGCCTCAGAGTTACCGAATTTCCTCTTTCTCGTCTTGACCCCGATGGTTCAGATGCATTTGATTCTCTTACAGAGGCAGTACCATTTTCGATGCATGAAACGGAGAAAGTCCGTCTTTTACATGATGATATTACTGCCAGAATTGGCGATGAGGTTGTTGAAGGGAATCGAGGCGATGAAATCGAGGTAACGGAGGCTATGAGTATGTTTCTCGGGTTGAAACGGTGGTGTGAACCTCTCTAAGGTTCCTTGGATTAAGCAGTCTCTATCGGGGAATGTTAAAACCATAATCGTGCTGAATCCAATTCAGAGTGGCCGGGATGACATCGGAAGAAGAGAATCCACCTTTGCCACCTGGAGCCATGCCTCCACCTCCTCCTCCTGGTGGGATGATGCCTCCTCCACCTCCTGCAGGAATGCCTCCTCCGCCTGCTGAAATGCCTCCTCCTCCTCCAGCAGCAGCTCCCGCTCCTCCCGCTGAGATGCCTCCGCCTCCTCCAGCAGCGGCTCCGGCTCCTCCCGCTGAGATGCCACCTCCTCCAGCAGCAGCCCCCGCTCCTCCCGCTGAGATGCCACCTCCTCCAGCAGCAGCGTCTGATTCTCAATCCACTCCTTCACCAAACGGTCGTATCGATCTTCGTGGCCTTCGTGAGGAATCTGATTCCACAGTACAGAACCATGATCAGATGTATGGTCACATTGATCGTATTGCTTCAGGTCAGGTTGGAACTTTGCTCGATCGCTTCTCAAATCGTTTTGGCTCAGACCTAGACCGTGAAATCATTGTGTTGAGGAAAAAGGAACAACAGGCAATGCGTGAGGTTAATCCCACTGTTGAGCTAATCAGTGGGGGTCAATCAGAGGCGGATGATATTGAGGAAGATATGGAGGAAGTTGAGGATCTCAAGGCTGCAATTGAAGATGCAATTCGTCCTCTTAAGAAGCGTTTTGACCGTGCTAAAAAGGAACGAGATACCTCCTTGATTCGTAAGATTCAACCTCGTTTGAAGGCCTTAGTTGAAGATCGGAAGATGGTTATTGAGGTCATTGAAGGTGAACGAGATTTCGCAGACATTGGTGAACTCATGGATGAATACCTCGGTGATTTGCCTCCAGAGGAGGATGAAGATTATGCAACCGAGGAAACTTCTGAAGAAGTATCTTCTGAGGATGAAGATGATGATGGTGGAGATGAGGACTTCCGCGCCTTTACTGATCTTGCCAATGAACTCCTTGGTTTAATGCCGGAAGAGTTCCAAGAAGAGTTCATTTCTGGCCCTGACATTGAATTTTTCTCAACAGTTTTCAACGACCCTACAGGTGCCAGTGATGATGATCGCCGCGCTTTCGTTGAGTTGATTAATCGCGAACTGGGTTCCGCTCCAGACGCGGTTACGGAGCGTCTTGTTCAGGATATCGAACTGGCGAAGCGGATTAAGATAAGATACGGGTGAATGATATGGGACTCTTAGACCGATTGGATGAAGATGCGAGCGATGCCGATGAGGCTGCTTCGATTGAGGCCGAATTTGCTAAGGAAGTCAAGAAGGCTGCTCCGAAGAAGAAAAGCCGTCGAGGTCGCCGCGCAAAGGCGAAGGAAGAGGAAATCGTCGATGATGAACCTGTAGAGGAAGATGCACCACGTCGTCGAGGGCGTACTCGACGAGAGCGAAAACCTCGGGAGAAGAAGGAACGTGTTGTCCGAAAGATTGGCGACGATCGCGAGATTGCCGGAATGGCAGCGTTCTCCTTCCGTCGAATTGTTGACTTTATTGTCAACTACGGTTGGGCTATTCCAATTCTAGCGATTAGTCTCCTTGGGACCAATGCTGATTTTACATGGTTCATCATTGGTGGCCTGGCTCTAATGCTGCTAAACAATATTGTTCTGCCTTACCAATTCGGTAGAACATTGGGGAACTTTACAACACGAACTATGTTTATTCGACACACTGGAAAGCCTCCTATGTTCATGTTCTTCTTGATGAAGACATTCTATTTCCCATTCCTTCTTCTTGGTCTATTTGGAATCCAAATGGCTTTGGAATATAGTAAGGAGACTAACATTGTTGGCTTGATAATCTGCATTCTTTCATTACTGATTTTCCTCGCTGACACTGTGATATCACGGATTCGTAAGGATGATCGCATGGGCCTTTGGGAAACTGCCTTCCTTGGTGTTTGGCTTACCAAGCACATTAGCAGCGGGGAATCTAGTGGCTGGCTCAAGCGTCTTGAGTCCTCAGGTGATTTCTTTGAGCAGCGTGGCTGGGGTGTCGATGGCGAGGGTGGCGACGAAGCCGATGAATCCTGAAGGATCCAACCTCCATGCGTGATTCACCCCACGATCCAAAGGTCACTCGACCTGTATTGGCATGCATAATCATCTTCGTTTCAGTATTAGGTATCGGACTTGGCTTCTTCCATCTTAATCTTCTACTGGTTTTTTTGTCTGCATTACTATTGGTTGTAGGCGTTATTTCGTACAATATATTCGTTGGTTTTGTTCGCCCAGTCCGTAAGAATAGAGTTCCAACGAGTGATTTTACTCAGCGTAGATGGACTAGTGTGAATGGTTGTACAGTAGCACGTTTTGAACGTTGGACCGACAAACCAGCACCACTTCTTATTGCCATTCATGGTTGGCAATCAGATTCAAGTTCCTCTGAGAAACGAATCGCTCCGTTCCTTGAGCGTGATTACCATGCGGTTTTGGTTGATCTTCCTGGGCACGGAAGTTCTGATGGTTTGGCTATATGGACTGCAGTAGAATCTGGTAGGAATGTATTGGAGATGATGCGTGATTTAGCTAACGTATGGGATTGGTCACAGATAACTTCAGTTGTTCTATTGGGTCATAGTATGGGTGGCTTTGTATCGTTGAGATTTGCAGATCGCTTTAGTGAGGTTTTACCGAAACCAATCAAGCGAGTATATCTGGAATCACCCATGACCTCTTTTCCGATGGTATATGATCAAAGAACAACTGGTTTCGCCATTATCGGCCGCCATATTTCTCGCTTTGATCTTCAATGGGCATATCTTCGTAAGGGGCCTGATCCGGAACTAAACTGGTCACATTTTAGTGTACCAAAATGGGGCATACCGTCGATGGAAGTGCGAATTCTCCAAGCTAAGGAGGATATTGCCTTGGGATTACAACACCTCGAGTTACTTCGGCCTCATGCTAATGATAATTGGGAGATTGTTATTGATGAGGATTTGAAACATTTTGGAACTTCAAGAGGCGATGCTCATTCGACTTATCTTAAGTGGATTGACCATGATTCGTGAGAATAGCCGATTGTGGATTCAGAATCATTCAGATTCTCCTTGACGGCGTTCGATAGCGAACTTCCTGAGATCTTCTCCAGTGACTCCTTCTTCGATACCTTCGATGTCCTTTTCGTCAACAATCTCGACGCCTAGAATTGTCTCAATTACATCCTCCATCGTAACTAACCCAAGTGTAGCTCCGAATTCGTCTTGTACAAGAGCCAATTGCTCCTTACGGGACAGGAAGATATCGAGTAAATCGTCTAGGTTTGTCTGTTGACTAACACGAACAATGTCTCGCATTAATGACGACATTTTGCTTTGATGCTCGTCTGCTGCAGCCTTACGATATATGTCAGAACGGAGGACAAGTCCAACAGGCTGATCGATTTCCCCATCGAATACAGGGAGCCGTCCATGCACCATAATTGGATTTTTGTCCATCGCTGCCTGAACAGTGTCATCTACAAGCACAAATGACATCACGGTTCGAGGTGTCATCACGGTAGTAACATTCTGATCTCGTAGGCTCAGTAGATTTCGAATCGCTTTCTCTTCATCCGTCTCGATGACACTCTCATCTTCTGCGACCTCGACCATGGCAGCTAATTCATCTCGAGTTACTGCACTTTCAGACTTTGCAGGGAACAGGTTCCTCATCCATTCCATTGGAATGACGATGGGGAGTAGA
>JAZADD010000034.1:0-11242 GCA_036124005.1 Thermoplasmatota archaeon | reverse complement strand
CGTCTGAGCCTAACTCTCCCATCTCAGCAATTCCACCGGCATTATCTGCTACAGGGCCGTATGCATCGACAGTCATAGTCACTCCAACAGTTGCTAGCATTCCCATAGCAGCCATTGCGATACCATACAGCCCATGAGCCGATGTAGCACCGGCCGGTGACATCATTACATTGTTAGCGACGTATATTCCTGCAGCAATCAATAGAATTGGCAAGAAGGTTGACATCATCCCAACCGAAAGTCCAGCGATGGCGTTAGTAGCAGGGCCAGTCTTTGACATCTGGCCAATATGCGGAATTGCCTTGACCTTGAATCCAAAAACATCCTCGATGCCAGTGTAATATTCCGTTACTAGGCCAATTAGTATACCAACCAGTGAGCCAGCAATCACCGCTAGCATTGGCGCTGTTCCAGTTGTTAGACCAAAGTAGTCAATTCCGAACCAACCAGCGGCCCAAAATAGGGCCGCTGCAATGAAAGTGGTATTCCTCAAGGCTGCAGCAGGATCACCGCCCTTGAGTAACTTCATACTGAATACACCGATGATTGAAGCCGCGTATCCGACCAGCCCCAACATGATTGGAAGCGTGATGTAGTCTGCACCCATATTCGCAGACTGGGCGATTACCATAGCTGCAATAATTGAGCCTACAAATGACTCAAAGATGTCTGCACCCATACCCGCAACATCACCGACGTTATCTCCAACATTATCTGCAATTACGCCAGGGTTGCGAGGATCGTCCTCTGGAATCCCAGCCTCAACCTTACCCACCAAGTCTGCACCTACATCAGCGGCCTTGGTGTAAATTCCACCTCCAACTCTAGCAAACAAAGCAATGGAAGAAGCGCCCATACCGAATCCAGCAACATTCTGAATCTCTGGCCCGTTGCCTAACCAGAACGCCATCAAAGAAATACCTAGAAGGCCCAATCCTCCTACGGACAGACCCATTACTGCGCCTCCATTGTAGGACACCTCTAATGCCTCTGGTTGACCTCCCGAGGATGCCGCCATAGCAGTCCTACCATTTGCACTGGTAGCAGCACGCATCCCAGAATATCCTGCTGCAACGCTACAAATGGCACCTGCAAGGAAAGCCACTGGTGTCGCGTACTCGAAATCATTGATGTAGAACAGCAATCCTGCAACTACAACCACGAATATTGACAGATATCGATATTCGGCTCCTAGGAAGGCCATAGCCCCCTTCTGAATTTGTTCTGTAATGTCTGCCACTGTTTCGTTTTCTATCTCGATTTTCTGTATCTGAGAGTAAAGGTACATTGCTATTAGAAGGCCAAATGCACCTACCCCCATACTAATCATTGCGATATCCATTTCATCACCTATGGCTCCCAGCGACATGGGACCCATATTTAATTGGAATCTTGGTGAAACCATACTATCCCTAATTTCGAGATGTCAATTAAATGACGGATGCCCCCAATCCAATCATAGAGATGCGTTGATTGATAGAGGATGACGACTTCCGTTAAATGATGGTCGACAAACAGCTCATCTTGGATTCGGTCGGTCCGGTTCAGGCTGTACTCGATGCCCATGATGGTATCGTGAATGTCGTTGATACCACTGATGGGATCATCACAATCTCGCTAGAGGGGGGCTGTACAGGCTGTGGAAGCACTCCAATGACTGCCATGCAAATATACTACTCACTGATGAAACTCGATGTAGTCAATGATGTTGTATTCCTCAATGGCGAATTGCCCGAATATATGCGCCAATTCATCGATGAGAAACTAGCCCACGAAGCCGAACAATAAGGCGTTTCAGCGGATTACTCCTCGGATTCTCGTTGCCTACGAGCCTTCATCAGATGATGAGGATTAGGTTCGCCTTGAATTTCTTCACCTCTAATCGGAATAATCTGACCTACTACCCCCATAACTACGAGAATGAAAGCAAGGAAGTTAGCTAATGGCTCAGAACCCCAAAACTCCCCTCCCAAACGATCAAAGATGACGAGGCCAATAGCAGTTAGGAAACAGAGCAGTGTCATGGTGTTATGCGCTATTCGTTCTACTCGTACTGATCGTGCAAGAGTGCCTATCGAAATCCAGATGATAACAACCGTACCACAAGACCAGGAAAGAAGAGTTTCCATAAGTTCCAACATACAATCGGCCCCCTACGATTTTCTTCACGACACTCTAGTTCATAGGCGCTGCCGAACAGAACGATGCTTCAAAACCTGTCAATACAACCACAAGGTATGGTCAGCGTCAATGGGTGGAGCCTTCCACGGAGTCGACGCAAGGACCCTCCATTCTACTCCAAGGGACAAGTCATTACCGTCCTTGAACAGGTAGGCACATTGCTCCAATTAGTTGGCGCAAATCCCTTCCGAATTAGAGCTTATGAGAATGCAGCTCGTACCCTTGCAGGTCATGAAAGCGACTTATGGTCTGAAGTTGAATCTGGCACCTTAACAGAAATCAAGGGTGTTGGGAAGGGTATTGCGAGTTTAATCACCGAGGCACTGAATGAGGGGACTTGGGGCGATATTGGATCACTCTACAAACGCGTCCCGAAGGGGCTAATCGAAATGCTCGGAGTTCCAGGACTTGGTCCAAAGAGAATAAAGCAATTTTACGATGAACTCGGAATTGAAAGCATTGCTGAACTCCAATCAGCGGCGGAGGAGGGAGCACTCGCATCACTTCCCAGAATGGGGAAGAAAATGGAAGGGAAAATCATCGAAGGTATCGAACTTCTAGCACGATTTACTGGACGGCGACGACTAGATGTCGGCCTGATGTATGGAGAGGCTTTCGAAGCCCGAGTCGCGGCAATTTCTGGAGTTCAAAGAGCGCAACTCGCAGGGTCCGCTCGTCGACGCAAAGAGTCCATTGGTGACCTTGATGTGGTTGCTGCCGTAAATCAGGAAGACGCACAGAAAGTGATGGAGTCCCTGGTAGCTATCCCCGGTGTTGCAGAGGTTAAGGGTGCAGGCGACTCAAAAGTCAGTCTAATCCTTGAATCCACTCTATTCGACCATCATAATCCTGCTACAATAATCGATGGATCCGTACTGGATGCCCTTGGTGGAGATGCTTGGCAAGAATTGGAAGCAAATTCGACTATCGACGCTCAAGTTCGTCTTGTCCCACCACATGTCTTTGCCTACACCATGGCATACTTCACAGGAAGTAAGGAACACAATGTTCGGATGAGGCAACGTGCGCTAGATCTTGGACTCCGGCTGAATGAATTCGGACTGTTTTCTGTAGATGATGCAGGTGATTCCAAAGGATATGAAGCAGCAAAGGAACACGGATTACCGGCCTCAGAGGAATCAGATATCTATGCTCACCTCGGGATGAAGTGGGTACCACCTGAACTGAGAGAAGATACCGGGGAAATTGAGGCCGCGATGTCAGACGATCTTCCTAACCTAATCGAGGCAACGCAAGTAAATGGCGCCCTACACAACCATACCACTGCATCAGATGGAACTGGAACACTTGAAGAAATGGCGGAAGCCGCAATTAATCTGAACTGGGAATTTCTAGGTATTGCAGACCATTCTGAAGCATTGAACATTGGTGGACGGAGTATTGGCATCCCGAATGAAGAGGTCGCTGAACAAGGGAAAGAAATCCGTGCATTGAATGAGAAATGGATGGATTCAGGAGTTGATTTTCGATTACTCCATGGTTCGGAATGTGATATCCTCGCAGATGGTCGACTAGACTATCCAGAGCATGTTCGTAGGAATCTCTCTCATGTCGTTGGTAGTGTCCATGCATTAGGTTCCTGGAGAAATAGAGATGAAATCGAAAATACAGAAACACTAATTCGAGCAATTGAAGACCCTACTTTCACTATACTGGGCCACCCTACAGGCCGAATTATTGGGGGAAGAGAAGGAGTCCCCCTAGACATGCATTCTGTGCTAAGACGTATGGGTGAACTGAATCAAGAAGGTCATCTCAAAGCCTGCGAAATTAATGCGAGCCCATATCGATTGGATCTTGATTGGAGACTATGCAAATATGCGAAAGAACAGGGCGTCCCTATTGTCATCAATCCAGATGCTCATTCTACTCAAGGACTCACAGATGTCTGGTTTGGTGTACAGATTGCTCGAAAAGGTTGGTTGGAAAGTGAGGATATTCTGAATTGTCTCACCGGTGCAGAGATTGAGCAACGGATGATTGAGGGACGACCATGAAACGAATGGAGAAAGCGGAACGCATCGGAGAGATGCTAGACGAACTCTATCCTGAAACACCTGTCCCACTGAATCACTCCGATCCGTACACTCTGTTGGTTGCTGTAATGCTCTCAGCACAAACTACAGACAAGAAAGTCAACGAGGTAACCCCTGCACTCTTTTCTGCCGCTTCGACTCCGGAAAAAATGGCTCAATTGGAAGTCATAGAGATTCAGGAAATCATACGTGAAATCGGGCTTGCTCCAACCAAAGCAAAAAATCTGAGACGAATGGCTGAGCAGATAATCGATTCAGGGCACGGTATTATCCCCGAATGGGAATTCCTTGAATCACTTGCAGGAGTTGGTCATAAGACTGCAAGCGTCGTTATGGCACAGGCTTTCAACATCCCTGCCTTTCCTGTTGACACTCACATCCACCGGCTTGCCGCACGATGGGGATTGAGTAACGGCAGTACTGTTGAGCGCACGGAGCGTGATTTGAAAGCCATCTTTCCTAGAGAAACATGGAACTCGCGTCATCTACAGATTATCTTCTTTGGACGCGAATACTGTCCAGCTCGTAACCATGATCTAACGCAGTGCCCAATCTGTTCATGGGCAGCAACAAAGAAACGGATTGCTGAGGAGCGTAGACGCTAATCAGGATGCTGCATTAGAGATGAATAGGCCAATGGAGGCATCAAGTATGACCGCGGTCAACCAACTGGTTAAACCAGCAACCCAAAGCATCGTAATCATTTGACCAACTGATAGTGTGATGCCACCTCCTCGAATCCTTGCTGAAATAAGACCGAGAACCATAATCATGAATATCACGAGTATAGAGACGAGGACTTTGAACAGGAATATATTCTGCTCAACTACTGTGCTGTCGTCGAGGACTGGAAGTCCGAATCCACCTGCCATAGCGGGGATTTCAGATACATCGGTCCCAACGAGACCTTGGGCTACACCACTAATGGATGAACCTAGACCTTGGACGATGGAAATTGTGATGTTCAAACTCGTGATCATTGCAATAAGTACGCCAAAAGCAACACCCTGCATCGTTCCCGACGATAAAGCTCGACGTCGCCTAAGTGACAAAAGATTCGTCGTATTCTTAGATACAAGTTCCGCAACGCCTGCAGGTTCTCCACTTGTTTGAGCACCTTCAAGATAGATTCGAATGAAACGTGAAACCATCATCGAGTTTGTGTCTGCAGCAAACCATGTCCACGAATTATCACTATTGATTCGCATTGAGAGACGCTTCTCCAGCATGTCGATTGAGGTATTTAGCGCACCAAAGTCGATGTCTTTCAATGCACGAACCGTAGCGCTCGGTTCAGCCGAGCGAGCCTGTGCCGTTCCACCAAGAGCACGAATGAAGCCAGGGTATGACTCGTCACGCCGCCGTACCGACTTCTCTTCTCGACTGACTAGATAGGCAGGAAATGCAAACGGTGTCACAACTATTGCGATAGCAAGCAGACCGTAGCGGTCCCAATTTTCAGCGATAAAGGTGTAATCTACCACGAAACCTGCAGTGAAAATGGACATGATGATTCCTAGTCCAACCATTGTAGCCAAAGCCCACATACGTCGCATACGAATTATGTGAGGAGTTGTTACATCATTTCTTGCGAACAAATCATCGTCTGGTATGAGAACAATGAAGAAAATCAGACCAAACAATTGGAGCAAACTGTAGATGAGTGCAGCGAGAAGGATCCAGCGAATACGAACAAGCACTGTCCAGGGGTCATCGTCTAATGACCCTGTCATGAATAACACGAGATGAATCCCCGCTACAACAAGAAGGAACATACCAGTCGTAGTAATTGAAATGTAAATTTCACGGAGTGTATCCACAGCTTCGAGGCGAGTATCATACAGTGTGTTAAACTCCTCTTGGAAGGTGTCTTGCTCTGAACGCATAAATTCCTCAAGGGGTTGTCCTGCTTCGACAGAGAATGCCATCCTGTCAAGGAAGTCCCCCCAAATAGGTGAAGGACTCTGCCGACCAACAATTCGAGCCGCTTCCGGGAGATTAGTATGCCATCGTTCAACTAACGTCTCAATTGCCTGTACCTCATCTGCAAGAGCACCATAGTCTCCCATCTGTTTCAGGATGTCGAACATGGACTGTGCGCCTGCATCGCCCAAGGAAAGTATCCCCATCCGCGTGATGAACATGTGCATCTCACGCTCGATTGCAATCGCTGTACGTTGAGTCTGAATCAGAGGCCATATTACTGCAACTCCTCCACTAAGTAGAGGGAAGATTATCGCAAGCAGAAGCCCAGAAGCCCCTGTAAACACAGATGAGGCGAAGAAGAAGATGGCAGCCCCTAAGATGAGGCCAAATACCGTTGCAGGTAGAACTACTTGCATGACGTAGGAGGTGACCGGCATACCGAGGCGCCGGATGGCAATCTGCCAAGTTGGGAGGCGTTCCATTTTCTGCCCCTCGAATCCTACTCAATGGTTGACTCCTACCCAGGTGTCGATAGAAGCGGAGAACTGCTCCCAGCCCTGCTGATAGTATACATCCAACAAATCGAAGACATCGTCATAATGAGTAAGATTGCGATCGACCATCCTCTGAATCGCTTCCGTACGTCGCTCCATTTCATCATAGATTTCGCGCTTGTTAGCGAAACCCATCATTGGCGCCATCTTATTCTCCATCAGATGAGATTGGAACATACCTCGGAAGTAGTGCTTGTCAGCTACAGGATCCCACTCGAACATACCTCGAGTAAGGATTCCGTCTGCGAACTTGTTGTATCCAATAACCTCGTCAATACCTGTTACACGTCGTGCAATCCCGCCACCTGGGGCTTCAACAACCTCTTGGAATATAGCGAAATTCAGGTTGTCGAAGAAACGGGCTGGGACATTTATCGGATCTCCAGTAAACCTCTGTATCATCTTCACAATAGAAGATGCGTGGAAAGTTGCAATTACAGGGTGACCGGTCTGCATTGCTTGGAAAGCCGTTGCCCCCTCAACTCCACGAATCTCACCGATGATAATGTAGCGAGGCCGAGAACGGAGAGCAGCCTTCAGAAGATCGAACATCTCGACACGAGAATCTTCGTTCTTCGAATCACGAGTAACGAGACGTTGCCAAAGACGATGACGAACCTTCACTTCAGGAGTGTCCTCTGCAGAGTAAATCTTGACATTATGGTCAATGAACGGGAGGATGGCATTGAGTGTCGTTGTCTTTCCTGACGCTGTTTCACCTGACACGAGAAGTGACATACCATTTTCAAGACATAGCCATATGTATGCAGCAATTTGGGCCGACATCGTACCCCATTGGATGAGTTGAGTAAACGAGATGGTTTCCTCAGCGAACTTACGAATCGTAAACGATGGTCCAAGCATCGATACATCGTCACTGAAGATGATGTTTATTCGAGAACCATCGAGGAGTGCACCATCAATAATCGGTTTGCTATCAGAGACCGGGCGGCCAATACGTTCGGACATTGAACGAAGATAGCGAGTCAACACTTCTCGATCCCGGACGCGGATATTGGAGGTAACCATACCAAACACTTTGTGATCCATGTTAACGTAGCGTAAACCAACGGAGTGAATGTCTTCCAGTTGTTCATCAGACAGAAGGGCTTCCAACGGCCCGGACTTCACGAGATCGCGGATTATGATATACTTCAACCGCTCTAATTGTTCCTCATTTACTTGTATTTGAGGCTCTCCAAGACCAAGATAGTCGCGTGCTGGCCCAAGTATACTATCGGTCTGAATGACTACAGGCTTAGTAGTAGTCATCTTATCGATCATACCCACGAGAATGCTCTCGAACTCAGAATCAGATGTGAAAGATGGAGCACTAGGGGCATCACGTAACAGACGTTCTACAATCTCCTGACGTATGACCTCCTCCTCCTCATTCAATACCGGTTCAATTCCAAACCAGAGAGTTGTTCCAGCACCTTGTTCATCATCATCTGGAGGCTTGTAGATGTGAGCGAACAAAGGCGGCTTGAGAGTATAGATGAGGTTTCTAGGTTCTAAGCTCTTGGCACCGCGATCTAGTGGACCGTAAAAATAAGGGCGAGTCCCATGCTGGGCCTCAAAATCCTCAACCCATCTCTTGACGTGATCGTGGCGCGCCATCACTGATTCTAAATCGCCCTTTTGGAACTCAGAATTCTCATCATCTGCCATCCAAAATCACCTCAACTGACCGCCGTGATATCCACGATGAAGCCCATACTAGGCTCGACACGCCAACCGATTCTAGCCTGAACCGGTCCAGCAGCTCGAAGAAAACGAGTGATAGCAAGAGTACGCTTCAACTGGCCACCCTGAGTCATAGACATCAGACCAATAACAACCTCAGCAGATCCCTTCATCTCACGGAAAATAACCTCCGGAGTCTCATGAGGATCCATAGTAAGCATCAAAGTACGCCCCTCGGATGTGAAACGACGTATCTCAGTGAGGAGATGTTTTGGATCAACACCCTCGGGGAGAAGTTGGGATGCACGATCAATAATGATAAAATCTGCAGCTTTAAGCCCGTCATTCCTTAGAAGATCAAAAAGAGTCACTTTATTTTCGACCTGCTCAGTTAACACACCATAACTCGCCATTAGGAGAAAACGACCTTCATCGATTGCTTTCGTCATCCCATAACCAATGGAATCTACCTGCTCGAGCCAACCTCGTGTGGTAAGTTCTGTTGTTACGTATGCAACCTTAGTTCCATTCTCTACAAGTCCGTATGCAAGACGTTGGCCTATGAGACTCTTACCTTCGCCAACCTCGCCTTCAACAATCATGAGTGACCGGTTTGGAATTGCTGCACCCAAACTGTTCGCTAGGCTGTCCTGTTCCAGACCAAACGGAAAAGAATCGTCAGACAATTCGAACAACCTCCGTGAATGAATGAACGCCAGTAGCAGGTGATTTTGTTTCAGAATTTACAATCACAATTAGTGTCACTTCTTGGTTGTTTGAAAAAGAGACGTTCCCGGATACTGTGAAACTGATGACAGTTCCAGACACCCATTCTGTGGGCCCACCTGACTTCGTGACATTCATTGAAGAGCCATTGAGTATCATCGAGGTCTCATCGATATCCAGTGTTAATTGTCCTGTATTCTGTACACTAATCGTAGTTTGATTGGTTAGAGTATTCCAATCAATATTCATCGGATCTGAAACTAATCCAGAATTTGTCTTTGAATTAACGTCCGATTGAGAGGCTGTCCCTTCCATACCATCCACGATGTTCGCATATGAGCCTACAAGGACGCCTGAAACGATGCCTGCAACAAGAAGACTGGCAACTAACATAATCATCTCTGAAACACCTCCATCTGCCAATATCTCACCTCACTGAATGACTGCTCCAAAACCTACTCCATGTGAAGCGACATAGGCTCGCGTAGGCGTTCCAGATACTAATGCGCTGCCCATCACGGTCTCTCCAGGGAAAAGATACTCGCTTCCGGAGTAAAAGTGTGTAAAATTTCGAGGTGTCCCCCCCTCGTGAGAAAAGAAAATCTCGTCCATTGGAACTGAATCTGAACCAGCGTTGGTGATATTGACGTAAAGTGTCCCTGCGTTGAATGATGCATTCACTATCTGGATCTTGACATCGAGGCCCTCTTGATTCTCGATGTCCGTCATACGCTCCATATTCCCAATGGCCATAACCATCGCGTGGGCGAAGATGCTCAAGAAAACTGTGCCAACAATCAGCGCACCGACGCTGCTGGAACCACCCACATCTCATTCCCCCTCACCAGGAGCGGGGGAAACATTAGGAGCAGAAGGAAGTGAAGCCTTTAGCGGCTGATTATTCCCTTGGGCACGCCAAGATTCTACCATAGCTACAAAGGTCAACAAAGGACGATTTGGTAACGTAGGGTTGCCTCCCTTGGATACTCCGTCCTCAGCGAGTGATGCGATTCCACCGAGAGTTTTTGCTTCAGCAGAAGACAGGAAACCTGATTTCGCAGCGGCAGCGATGAATGACCTTGCATCAGTTCCGGACAGGTTGTCTAGAATTAGAGCTACTATCTTAGCAGGATCAATACCTGGTCCAGAAATCGCACCATCTTTAGAACGAAGGAATGGATTGAGTTCAAGCGATTGAGCCTCATACAAATCTAACAAATCAGGTCCAGCATGAGTCGCATCAAGACCAGGTACTGTATCAGAACTGGAATCACCCAAATTAACGGCGACAACCTCGCCATCTGGTCCGATAGTATGCATTACATCCCCTGTTGTGGATTCCACTCGTGGAGTTGATGAGGACTGGGCCAGAGCCATGTTTGTCTCCATATGACCAATGGACGCTTCTAATCGCTCAAATCGATCTGCGAGCAACTTGAGAAGTTCTGCTGGAGGTGGGCCACTAGATGCAGTATTTTCCGGCGGAGCGCCAGCAGGGGCAACACCGCCACCTGAACCCGTACCAATGAAGCCAACACGTGTGGCTCCGGGGGTGAACAACCAAGCTTCTAGATCAGTTGGACGGTATTCAGGTGGGATGTCGATTTGGTCAACAGTCACACCGGACGCCTGATCTAAACGATCAGCCATGCGGCCTTCCTGACTGTCAACCATCTCTGTTTAACTCCTTATGGATGTGACCTCGCGGCCTTGCGGTTCGACCCTCATCGGGCCGATTCCCACAAACTCATCAAACGATGAGGGAACCTGGATCAACAGCGTTGAAAGTCAACTGGGAGTAGGTCTCGCCGCCGCCATCGACGATGATGCGAAGCTCCATTGAGTCTCCAACACTAGCTTGGCAACCGTCAACTACTGCGTTACCTGCTCCATCGTCAGCGTCATCATCAGTATCGATTACTATGGTGAATGTTTGACCAGCAGTAACAGAGTCGCCCGTAGTGAATGCAGTTCCATCGAGGGTTTCTGCGAATACGTTGGTTCCATCATCGAGGTTACCGGTATTGAGGTCTACAGTTGCCGTGCCATCATCGCAAACAATCATCCATGTGATGTCAGAAATGAGGGTAGAATCAGAACCTGCTGCCATCT
>JAZADD010000033.1:0-14338 GCA_036124005.1 Thermoplasmatota archaeon | reverse complement strand
GACGGGCAGTCCATTGTCCGTGATCGTGGGGGCAACATTCCCGATGAGTTGACACAGAAGTTTTCCAACGAGGTTGGAACACTTTCGATGGCAAACACAGGTCGACCAAATAGCGGCGGATCTCAGTTTTTCATTAACACTCAACACAACGATTTCTTAGATTGGTTTGGCCGCGGTCCATCTGCTCATCCAGTTTTTGGAAAGGTCATCGAAGGAATGGATGTAGTGAAAGCGATTGAAACCACTCCCACTGGCTCAGGAGACAGACCTCGAACACCACAACAAATCGAATCGATTACAGTCATCAATTGATCAGCATGGTGTTGCTGAATCTGTGGTCCCTTGGCCATTTCATTCAGTGGTTTGGGATTGGTTTCTTCACAAGGATTGGCTGGCCATTGTTTCTTTTCCTATCGATTGGATGGGAGGTACTGGAAATCTTTCTTCCATACGAATTTACAGAGGAAGTTTGGCAGAACAAAATCTCAGATCTTGTGGTTAATACCGTTGGTTTCCAAATTGGTCGCTGGTGTCAACTTAGAAGACTCCAAGTTGGGTCTGAAGACGAAGCCTGAAGCATCAAGGATAAGTGACTCCTCCGTGTCGTGATAGTATGCGAAAATGGATTCCATGGGTAGCCATCCTCGCTGTAGCAGTAGCAGTGATGCTCAGCCTTCCTACCACTGTGGACCCTATCGTGACGAGGACGGTAGCAGATGTCCCCTTGCCTCCTTCACCTCCTTGTCCACCTGGAAGTGATTGTGCTGAAACACATCCATGCTCTGCACAAACGACACCATCTGCTGAGTTTGAGACACAATGGACAACAGTAGGTAATAATCGAATGATGTCATCTCCACACGCGACCGATCTCAATGGAGATTCAGTCCTTGATATCGTGGTTGGAACTGGAGCAGAAGAGACACATTCAGGCTCGATTATTGCAGTAGATGGTGTCACTGGAAACCTACTTTGGGAGGTGCAAACCAATGGCGAGATGTTCGCCTCTGCTCAGTTTGAGGATCTTAATGGCGACACTATCGACGATGTTGCACTCGGGGGTCGTGATCAGCAAATGTTTGCAGTAAACGGGGCAAATGGAGAGACTCTCTGGAGTTTCGATAAGACCTCAACACTTCGAGAGGCTTGGTACCAGTTTTACTCGGGGCAATTCATTGACGATGTCAATGATGACGGGGTATCAGATTGGTTAGTGGCCAATGGAGGAGACCCGATGAAGCAACCTGACGAAGAGCGAGATACCGGATATCTGATGATACTCTCAGGTGCGAATGGGCAGCCTTTGAGCATTGCAGATCTTCCCGATGGCCGTGAGACATACATGTCTCCTTTGCTTTACACACCTCACCCTGATATGGACACCGAAGTTCTCTATGGGACAGGTGGTGAAACGTGGGATGGAAGCCTTTGGTCGACGAGTATAGATGCCATTATGGCTGGCGATATCAGCGATTCGGTACAAATTGTAGCACCAACACCCAACGTGAAAAAGGGTTTCATGACCCCTCCTGCGATTGCGGACCTTACTCTCGATGGGATTCAAGATATTGTTGTGTCTTCTTTTGATGGCCGGTTGATTCTAGTTGATGGTCGCAATTACACACACACATGGTCTATTGACATGCATGCAGTTGTTGAGAATGGCTCGACTCCTGGGCTTGAGTCTTGGGCCTCACCCACTGTAGGCTACTTTACTTCAGATTCAGTTCCAGATGTTTTCGTCAATTATGTAATTGGCATTTTCCCGCAGTATTCTTCATCTTACTATGCATTAGTAGACGGGGCCTCTGGAGACATTATTTGGAGTGAGACGACTAGCCATACAATTTTCACAAGCCCCCTTTCTGTTGATCTTGATTCTAATGGTCGAGACGATATCGTAATTGTTCGTGGAGTAGAAGAATGGAGGGAAGATGGCCCCCTTTCCTACAACACTGCCAGCATTCTTGAGACCTGTGGCATGAACACTATTCCACTATACAA
Source organism: Thermoplasmatota archaeon (assembly GCA_036124005.1). Lineage (GTDB taxonomy): Archaea > Thermoplasmatota > Poseidoniia > Poseidoniales > Thalassarchaeaceae > MGIIb-N2. The sequence goes on along the minus strand of JAZADD010000033.1, from coordinate 12,334 downwards.
CAGAACAAATCTCAGTATTGGAACACCGTTGATTGCCGATCTCGATATGGATGGCAATCTGGAGATGGTTGCTACCTCTACCACGGGTTATCTGAGTGAGACTGAGGGGTGGACATTGATGCGCATAGATCTCAATGTATCTACTCCGTCGCGCATTGGTTGGGGGGCATACATGGGGTCTCAGTATAATGGAAAGTTCCTCGATTGATGGTTTTCTTTGGAATCTCAAAGTCTGAAATATAGAGGGGAACCATCAAACATCGGCAAATGTCCCCACAAGTTTGTGGAACTGAGTGCAGACGAAGCATTGGCTCGGGCAAAACTTGTTCGTTCTGATCGTACAGCACCAGGGATTACTAGGAAAGCAAAAACTTCCTCAGACGAAGCCCCCATTGATTGGACTTTCAAGACTGTTGATGGAAAGGTGTTGAAGGATACTGATAGAATTGCAGAAATCAATGCGTTGGCTATTCCACCAGCTTGGACTGAGGTGTGGATATGTTCCAATGATCGTGGCCATATTCAGGCCACTGGTGTCGATGGTAAGGGGCGTCTTCAGTACAGGTATCATCCAGATTGGATTGCAATGAAGGCCGAAATGAAGTTCGATGGTGTCGCAGGATTTGCAGAATCACTTCCCGCATTAAGGAAGAAAATCAATCAAGATTTGAAGCGCGCTTCTATGGATCTTGAAAAGGTCAGTGCTCTTGTTGTTCGTTTGATGGATTTGTATAGTATCCGTGTTGGTAGTGATGAATATGCCCGAACCAACGAGTCCTATGGTCTAACCACACTTCGTAATGGGCACATGATTAGGAAAACGGGAAAGAATGCTGAAGGTAGGCACGATGCAGTATTTTCTTTCACTGGCAAGTCCGGGAAATCTTGGGAGATTTTGATTGAAGATGATGGCCTTGTAGACCTTCTTCTTGAAACGCGTAAGTTGGGATCAAGAGGCAAAGATACCGACCTCTTCTATTTCGTGAATCCAGAGACAGAGAATGAGAATGATTTGAAGGCCGAGCACATCAACCAATACATTCAGGATGCAACAGGAGAATCATACACAGCGAAAGATTTCCGTACATGGGCTGCGACATGGAAATGTGCATACAGGCTCGCATTTATTGACAAAGATGCGAAAGGAAGTACGCTTGAGAAGTTCATAGATAAATTGCCTGCGAATGAGAACCTCCAAAATCTCGTAAATGAAGAAGGAAAAATCAACCTTGATTCAGATACTGCGAGGAATAAGGCGATGCTTGCTGTCGTCGATACAGTTGCATCGAACCTAGGAAACACCCGTGCAGTTTGCCGTTCATCTTACATCCACCCACTCTTCCTCGAATCCTTCCTTGATGGCAGTATTCGTAAGAGGTGGTCTGAAGGTCAAGAAGAATCGCGGACGAATGGTCTCTCCATAGAGGAGTCAATTGCTCTCAACGTGCTTCGTCAATGAGGTTGAGGACGAAACTCCATAGCCCGATTGTGAGGTCATCGTCTCATGGAAGAACGAATCGAACGCGACACCATGGGTACACTTTCGGTGCCGAGCAATCGTTACTGGGGGGCGCAGACAGCTCGTTCTTTGATGAATTTCGATATCGGGGAGGATGCAATGCCACAAGGCGTCATTCGAGCATTCGGAATTCTCAAGATGGCTGCTGCTGAGACTAACAAGGCCCTTGGGACATTGGATGCTGATGTAGCAGACCTCATTATCGCTGCTGCTTCCGAGGTCGCTTCTGGATCGTTGAATGATCACTTTCCTCTCCGGGTGTGGCAGACGGGTTCAGGCACACAGTCTAACATGAATGCGAATGAGGTAATTGCGAATCGAGCAATAGAGATGGCTGGAGGCGTGCTAGGTAGCAAGGACCCCATACATCCCAATGATCACGTCAACAAGGCTCAATCCAGTAACGATACTTTCCCCACTGCGATGCATATCTCAGCCGCTGAAGCCATTATGCATGACGTGATTCCATCCGTCCGCGCACTTCGTGATTCACTTCAGAAGAAATCAGAGGAATGGTCAGATATTGTAAAAATTGGACGGACGCATTTGATGGATGCAGTTCCTTTGACCCTCGGTCAAGAAGTAGGCGGCTGGGTCGCTCAAATTGATGCGTCTCTCGCGCGTATTGAGGGATCGATGGATGATCTCTACGAGATTGCCCTTGGGGGCACCGCGGTCGGAACTGGTCTCAACACACACCCTGATTTCGCTGAAGGAGTTGCTTCAAAGATTGCGGGTCACACCGGGCTTCCTTTCCGCAGTGCCCCGAATAAGTTCGCTCAACTTGCGGCTCATGATGCAGTTGTTGCAACGAGTGGGGCGTTGAGTGTTTTAGCAGTATCTTTGATGAAAATCGCCAACGATGTCAGATGGCTCGGCTCGGGGCCGAGGAGCGGTCTCGGCGAGCTTGAGTTGCCTGCCAACGAGCCGGGATCATCAATTATGCCCGGCAAAGTCAATCCGACTCAATGTGAGGCGTTGACAATGGTCTGTGCTCAAGTTATGGGAAATCATACTGCTGTAACCGTAGGCGGTTCACAGGGTAACTTCGAATTGAATGTGTACAAGCCTATGATGATACACAATTTACTACATTCGGCCCGTATTTTGACAGATTCTTGTCATTCGTTCCGTGAGCGTTGTATCGATGGTCTTCAGCCGAATCGAGAGAACATCCGCGAGCATCTCGATAATTCGTTGATGCTTGTTACGGCTCTGAATAACCACATTGGATATGATGCGGCGGCGAAGATTGCAAAGAATGCCCATGAAAATGGATTGACGTTGAAGCAAAGCGCTCTCGAACTTGGACTTCTTACCGAGGCCCAATTTGATGAATGGGTTCGGCCAGAAGACATGACTGGACCAAAATAGGCGATCGTAACCGTTCTCAATAATTGGTTTGATTACTAGCTTCTTTCAACAAGAACTTCTGTCCAAAGAGGTAAAGGAGAATCCGTTCATCCAAGGTACATGGACGCTTACCTAGAGTTGCTTTCCAAGCAGAAAGACATCGAGACGATTGGCCAGATTTCCGGCCTTCTTGGATGGGATCAAGAGGTAATGATGCCGCCGAAAGCGGCCCCACTTCGCGCCGAACAACTTGCTTGGCTTTCCAAGGCCCGACATGGCATGATGACGGATTCCAGGATGGGCGATCTACTCTCTGCTGCTGAAGCCGAAGATGATGGTAGTGATGAAACACGTTCAGGAAATCTCCGACTCATTAGAGATGCTTATGATAAGGCGACTAAGCAACCTACAGATTTCGTGGAGCGCTTCGCTCGTCATAAGTCCAAATCCATTGTATCGTGGACTGAAGCCCGAGCCAAGAACGATTTCTCGATTTTCCGCGATGACCTTGCAACGATGGTCGATTTAGCTCGCGAACTTGCCGATCATCTAGGGTATGAAACACTCCGGTACGATGCTCTTCTCGACCTCTATGAATCAGGTCTAACAGTTGCCCGTCTTGACCCTCTCTTTGCAGGTCTTCGTGAGTCCTCAGTCCCCCTAATTCAAGGGGTAGGTGTAGACGGTGGTGCACATGATTGGGTCTATCGTCACGAGTGGTCCAAAGAAGGCCAAGAGAATCTGAGTCAGGCCCTATCGGAGGCAGTCGGATTTGATTTTGGAGCAGGTCGTAGGGACGAATCGACTCACCCATTTTGTGGTGGCGCGAATCCTGACGATGTACGTTGGACAACGCGCTACGATTCTCGTGAACCGTGGGGAGCAATCTTTGGTACATTGCATGAAACCGGACATGCACTCTATGAGCAGGGGCGACCGCGAAACTTGGATTTTGAACCCAGTGGCCATGCTAATGGTTTAGGTGTACACGAGAGTCAGAGCCGCCTCTGGGAAAACCAGGTTGGGCGCAGCCTTGCGTTCTGTGAATGGAGCCTTCCAATGTGGAAAGAGCACTTCCCTGAGAATATGGAAGGTGTGAGTGCAGAAATGCTCTGGCGAGCAATCAATCAAGTTGAACCCAGTCTAATTCGTGTCGAAGCGGATGAAGCCACATACAATCTTCACATCATGATTAGGTATGAGGTGGAGAAACTTCTCATTTCAGGAGAACTTGATGTTGATGATCTTCCAGATGCATGGGACGATATGTACGAACGTTATCTCGGCATCCGTTCTCCAGACCGGAAACAAGGAGTTCTCCAGGATATCCATTGGTCGATGGGAGCATTTGGATACTTCCCAACTTACACATTAGGTAATCTCTACGCAGCTCAACTCCTTGTCGCAGCTCGTAAGGATCTCGAATCCTCTGGTCATACATTGGAGGATGATTGGCGCCAAGGAAAATTCACTTCCCTCCTAGGATGGATGCGTGAACATGTCCATGGTCGTGGATCAATATTGACTCCTGCCGGACTTATCGAGGAGGCTACGGGAGAAGCGCCGACACCAGACCCCTTCGTCAATTATCTCAGAGATAAAATTGGCACAATCTATGGCTCTGTTTGATTGCAATGATTGAACATTAGAACGAGGCGTCCTTATGCGCCGTCGCCTCTGAAACGAATCATGGACGGGCCGCGGACGCTTGCTGCGGATTCTGTTGCATGGATGGAGAGGCGAATGCCTCAGAGCATTTCCGCAGTCCATATTGATGCTTCAATGATTCTTGCAGGAGATTGGAATGGGGCTATTGTAGCTTGGAACTTAGAGGGGGAAGAACTGTGGTCAGCAGATGTGGGGGACAGGGTTACATCTTTCGAAATAGACTCAACCGATCAGGATATTCGTTGTATCGCCGGACGCGAAGCAATGAGAATCAACCCAATAGATGGAAACATACTTTGGAGAACTGAATTTGATGGCTCAACAGATATCTTGAGTTGTGCAAATGAAGGAAGATGTTGGGTATCTTCCTCTGTCTATGATATTGAACTGAACGATTTCGTGGTTTGTGCTATTACTCATCTTGATGCAGATGGGCAGATTATACACAGGTTGGAGTTTGATGAACGACCTTGGTCACTCCATATTCTACCATCTGGGGACATTGCTCTAGGCCTGGGGCGCCCTAGAGGGGGGCTATTGATTCTCAAGCCAGAAGGAGAAATCTTGATTGAAGAACATCTCGATTTAGGTGAATCGCCGGTATGTTGTGGGACCGGTCAAGATGAGATTCTATTGGGGCATATCAACGGCAATATCACAGAGATTAGCACAGATGGAAAGCTGATATCGTCTCAGTCAATCACTGAGGAAACAATAGAATGCATGGCAAAGAATACCTCTTTTCTTCTAATTGGGACAACAGAAGGGAAAGCGATTTGTTATCGTGATGGAAATAGCGCATGGTCAGTTGATTTTGGAGAAGAAATTGAGCACATATGTATTTCCAATCAAGAGCGAGTATGGTTTAGTACATGGTCAGGAAGAAACGGCGCGATATCATTTCTAGAGGTAGAAAGTGGCAAAATTATCGCCCACTTTACATTATCAGATCGTCTCAGAGATATTGCTGTTCATGGTGGATTCACCGTAATTGGAATGGATGATGGTAGATTACTCGTATTTGAGGAAGAGATGCTTACTCGCCGAATTAATTCAGATTCTAAGGAAACAAATGATCGCTCAGATTTGCGTGACCGACTTCGTGCTTTACGAAAATAGAATTTAACAATTCTGCATCGGAAATAGGGGTAGTATAATGTTAATTTCTCAAGGAAATGGCCATTTTCTTGCAAAAGTTAATAGACGTCCCTTACTTATGCTAAGTTACCGCTCCGGGGGAGTGGCGTGACGGGGCAACCTGTTGCGGGGACTCCGGTCCGGAACCGCGAACCTGAGCGGTTCCGAACACTCGGCAACGAGTGGACGGAAGGTCGATCATTCCGATGAGAGGCCTGGAGACGACAGCGAAGGGAAACCGACGTTGGAACGAATCGGGAAGCTACGGCAGAACGAGGAGGACGCAACCAAACGCAGCAATGCGGAGGGGGCTCGCTCCGAATCCGGTATCCGGGAATGAACAGAGGGGAAACCCGAAGGGAATGAACGAGAGAGAGAGGAGAAGCAGGCAACTGCGGAACCAATCGACTGGAAAGACGACTGGGAATCGAAGGGCAACCGGAGAGGAACAGGAGTCAACCGCGGAGTTGAGCAGAGGGGGCGAAGCCCCCAGGCAGAACCCCCTCTGCTCGCTCCCACCTGTCCTCTTAGACGATTGGAATCCTCATCCTTCTGCTAATCAATCATTACGGTCGTAATCACTCTCAAACAGGTGTTTTCTCAAGGTTACTGAGATAACCAAATTGGTATTCTCTACCATATTCAGTAACTACTTCAGCATCATTCGAAGTTCTTCTACCGATCTCATTTCATCGAAGTAAATCGTTTCTAATGAATCGTAGAGTTCTTTGTCGCCTAATGTTTCAATCATTGGCAGAATTCGTCCATAAGTTTCACTTGCAGTCATCTCAGTTTTGTACGCCTCTTTCAGCATCTCTGTGTAATCCATTGTATGGATAATCTCTGTATCTGCACGATCTGTAGTGGCGATACCATCCAATTTTACGATGGCAGCGCGGACAGTAGCAGCATGAGTAGTGGATTCAGTGACTTCCTCTGAAAAATGAGTAGAAAGCTGTAATCTGTGGATTCCAGATACATAGGCAGAATAGTGTGCATACATTGCTATTGCCCGCAGTTCCCAAGCAAGAGCACCATTGAGCGCTTCGATAATCTCCATACGATCTAGTGTCATCAATTACTGCTTAGCACGGAATCGAATAAACCATTGGAATCCCTTTTTCGATTAATTATTGAATTAATCTTACAGCCGGTAGGCTTGAAATCGAAGGGCTTGACGGTTAAACATGGACGACGGGCGTGTTCGAGCAATCCTATTGACGTTCATTCTATTTCTTGCGCCCCTTGCAGGTTGTTTATCTTGGCGTGAAGTTGAGGAAATCCAACAAGAACCAGATCATTGGCTACCTCCAGTTGAGGATCGATCTGGAAAGTTTTACGAAAGTGACGATGTGTTCTCTAGGGTCTCAAAGAATGGTTCGTACGATATCGGAGAGCCGCTTTCTGTCTATGTTCCAGTTCCAGAGATTGACGCTTCGGATGGAGGAGCAGGAGTTACTGGTGGGGCAGAAGTCCATCTCGGTCTTTGGCTTCCCATCATCGAGGGTTGTGATTGGGATTCAGCCGAAATAGCTGTTGAATGCCAAGTACCGGTAATTGCTGAGATAGGCCCTTACTATGATGATGGGGACGTTGATGCGTTAACTCCTGCCGATCGTCTTGGTCGTTTTCTGATAGAGAATTTTGTTCCACATGGCTACGGGGTTGCTCAAGTTTCGGTTTTCGGAACGGGCGAGTCAAATCATTGCATGGATTTGATGGGTCATGATGAACAGGCAGGAATCAAGGCAGCGGTTGACTGGCTTGGATCCCAATCATGGTCAAACGGTAATGTCGGTGCGATTGGCAAATCATATGATGGTAGCACGCCTTGGAATGCCGCGGCTTCGGGCTCCGAATATCTTGCTACAATCGTTCCTATGTCTGGACTTATCGGCGTCCATGATTTGATGTGGCGAAATGGTAGCATGGAGGCGCGTGGCGCAATCATGCACAATGGTGTGTACGGTTCTTTCGGACTTGATGGAGACAGCGGCGATATTGAGAATGCCTGTGAGGGTTATGTTGAGGGGTACTACGCTGGACCTGCAGCTTACATGACTGGAGACAATCTTGGTTGGACCGGTTCGGATTACTGGGAGGAGAGGCATTTCCTTACTGGTGCCCTAGATGTGTACAACGGTTCAATCTACATCATCCACGGGATGCAAGATTGGAATGTTGATCCTCACATGGCTTTCCCTGCACATCAGATGTCTATCGATGCAGGATTTGATGTCAAGGGACTTTACGGCCAATGGGCACACGATTATCCCGATCGAGAAAGTGGACATTCTTCCCTTTCGAGTGGACGAGGTGCAGAAGCGTATCCATACACGTTGCGATGGGATTGGGCTGATGACCTCCTCGAGTGGTTCGATTTCTACTTGAGGGACATTGGTCCACAACCTCGGTTAATAGCTGAGATTCAGGATAATATGGGTGGCTGGCGCGTTGAATCCACCTATCCTCCAGAGGACATTGATTGGCTTATGATGGGCCTAGATGAATGCGAGGTTTTGTCTGGTGGAGCAACAATCACTTCTACGAGTCAGACAACCATTGAGTGTCCAATGTTTGAGAACGATACCCGCATCGTCGGAATGCCGACATTTCACGTAGAAGCACAGATTTCGATAATAGGGACATCAGGCCATCTCTTTGTCGAGATGGTTCGAGCGTCTGATGGCATGCATCTTGGACATGCGGTTATGGATCTTAGATTCCACGCTGGTGGCAAGGATGGGCAGGTATTGACACCTGGAAGTACAGTGATTGCTAAAATGGAGTTCTTTGGAATGGATGTAGTTGTACCTGCGGGCGACGGAATCCAACTTCTTGTTAGTCAGACAGGAGAGGATTACATCCCAAGTCCAGTTTCAACTCAGGCAGTGACGATTTCGCTTGATGGGAACAGCATCATCGGTCTTTCGACGGTGGATAGAACCTGTCAGGACCTATTCCTCCCGCCGATGCATGAGATGTACCCTCAATGTGCTATGGATGATAATTCAGAAGAATAACAATCGTTGGAACAGCATATTTTTTCCATTTAATCGGCATGATTCTCAGTAATGGGTTGGAAACAGATTGCGTTATCCGGTGGGTCTACTGGTGCGTTATTAGCGATATTCATCCTCGTTGTATTCGTCCTTGCTGAGATTGATCCAGGTTCGTTTGCAGGGTTATGTGGTGGTTTTTTTGCACTATCGGCACTTTCAGCTTACATCGTCAATGAGATATCGAAACAGGCTGGTTGGTCAGAGATAGGTCTCAAAACCCTCATCCCTGTGGCATTTATTACATCGATAATCCCCTTATTTGGACCCTTATTTGGATTACCAAATAACGAACCAATTACATTAGCCACAGTGGTTTTTTTGGGTGCTGTTGGAGGAGCATTTTGGAGTCTACCTTTTGCCGGCTGGTCCCATTTCAAAGGAAGAAAATCTGTACAAATGGAAGATTATACACCTATACAATTGTCAGAATCGGAGTAATTTCTTTGAACGCGAACCCCTGATTTCAATTGTGGAACTCAGAACTTGGGTCCTCGTTGGGCTGTTATTTGCTCATTCTGCACTAATCCCAGTGGCTGCAGAAAGTCGCTCTTCACCAACTGTTACGCATGCTGTTGATCGTCAAGATTGGCACTCCAACGAAACTATCGAAGTCACCACTTTCATTTCGAATTCACCATACAATGCACTCTATACCATTCAATGGTCAGTTTTCGGTTCTGGGACGACGCCCTTACTCCAGGGTCAACAAACCTTCCAGACTTCTGGCTCATCGGATTCAACGGTTTTTGATATTCATGGATTCTACATGGGTGATCGTTTCTACAGTATTGAAATCGAAGTTCTTGATTCGGTTGGTTCACTCGTTGAAACTACAGAAATCGCCCTTTTTCTTCTTGCTCAGACACTCACTCCTCAATACTCAGATTTGCTTGTGTTTGGTGATTCGCTTAGTGATATGGGTAATGCTCGTTCAACCCTCAATGTCCCCGACGTCCCCCCATATTGGCAAGGCCGATTTTCAAATGGGCCAGTGTGGATTGAACACGTCGGCGATCGAATGGGACTCTCAACTTCGATTGGTACAGGATCTTCAACTGGTGATAATCGAGCCTTTGGAGGTTCACAGACTGGAGCTGGATATTCCTACGTCGTACTTCCAAATGTTGGGACTCAGATTAGTGCTTATCTTGCAAACGTACAGTCTACTATTCCATCCGGTTCCATTGTTGCTCTTTGGGCGGGTGGGAACGATTTTCTCTACGGGTCAGCAAATTCCAATGTAATCATCACAAATATGGAGGCCCACATCCGACAACTGTCTACGGCAGGAGCGACGGAATTTATCATTCCAAACCTACCTCCTCTAGAATTGACTCCTGAGATATTGAGCAGAAGTCAAGCACAACAGTCTACGATCCGATCCGAAGTTATCTCGTACAATCAGAAGCTGGCAAGCCTTGTTGGGAATCTATCCGCTGAACTTAGTCTTACAATTCACATGGTTGATGCTTGGTCAATTTTCCATGAGATTGTACAGAATGAGGATCATTTAGGTTTCACGGATACACAATCCGCTGCATGTCGGGGTGGCGCCAGCCTTCTACCACTTCCAATTTGTAATTCAGGTGATCCAATTGCTCCTAATGTGGATGAATATCTCTTCTTCGATAAGGCTCATCCAACACGGGTAATGCATCAGACAATTGGTGATATTGCCATTGAGGCAATTGGTGAGATGGATATTGATGGCGATGGCGTATCTGATACTACCGATATCTGTCCTTGGACTAGGAATTCTTCCGTTGATTCGGTTGGATGTTCTTGGGAGCAAAGAGATGGTGACGAAGATGGTGTACCAAATGGTGATGACTTATGTCCCAATACTGACGCTGGAGATAATTCAGTTGATACATCCGGATGTGCAGACAATCAGCGTGATTCGGATCAGGATGGTTTAGTCGATTCAATTGATCCATGTCCAAACGGACCTTCTGGCCCAGATTATGATTTGGATGGTTGTGCAAACTCGGTAGATTCCGATGATGATAATGATGGTCATGAAGATACAGTTGACGAATGTCCTCGGGGAGTGATTGGTCTTCATTCCGATGATTTAGATCAGGACGGGTGCAATGATTCAGAGGATGAAGATGTGGATGGTGACGGCCTCAGTAATTCTGATGAAGACAATGTTGGGAGTGATTACAGAGACCCAGATTCAGATGATGATGGAGTATTGGATGGCGTTGATGCCTTCCCATTAGATTCCGAGGAATGGAGTGATATTGACGGAGATGGATGTGGCGATAATGGCGATCAATTCCCAGAAGATCCTACTGAATGTAGCGACAGAGATGGTGATGGAGTAGGTGATGTAAGCGACGCCTTCCCTGCAGATTCAACCGAATGGCTTGATTCGGACGATGATGGATTTGGAGACAATAGCGATATCTGCCCTAATCAGGCGGGGGATGCAATCGAACCTCTAGGATGTCCAGATCTTGATGGGGATGGATACGGCGATTCTGTTGATGTCTTCCCAACAGACTCCAATGAATGGAACGATACTGATTCAGATGGTGTTGGTGACAATTCCGATATTTTCCCTGATGATCCTTCTGATTGGGAGGATTCAGATGGCGATAGCTATGGCGATAATAGCGATGTTTTCCCCTTTGATTCATCAGAATGGTTGGATTCAGACGGTGATGGATATGGGGACAATCAGGATACATTCCCAGAGGATTCCAAAGATTGGATAGATTCAGATGGCGATGGTTGTGGAGACAATTCTGATATTTGGCCGAATAATCCACAAGAATGCGCTGACAGTGACGGTGATGGTTTCGGGGACAGCATGGATGTCTTCCCGAATGATCCATTGGAATGGTTTGATCAGGATGAAGATGGGATTGGTGATAATTTCGATATTGACCCCTTTAATCCCGAACTTCGAACTCCGGAAGATCTTGCCCGCCAAGAGAGTGAACGTACAGTGACTTATGCAATGATTTTGATTGGATTAATTGTTCTAATCTCTGCTACTATTGCCGTTGTGTTTTACATCCGAATGGAAGCGGAACGACCGAAGGATCCATCATTGCTTTATGACTCAGTCACGGAATTCTCAACTCCTATTACAGCACCCTCTGCTGACATGTTTGGTGGCAGAACATCATCTGTAGTCACTCCAGATGAGGACATGGATTCTGAAATTTTGTAATTATGGCACAAGATCTATTCGAAGTAAATCAGCAATTTCTGTAGCAATCTCCTCTAAGCCATTTATCTCGGATCTTGCACGAATGGAAAGACTCGTTTTTGCTTCTGTACCGGAATTACGGATTCCGAAAGACACCTCAACTCCATCGATATCACCGCGAAGAAGGAAGAGTCCGTTTTCTCCTTCAATTTCTCTTCGTTTGAGATTCACTGTTCGCGCCTCCAAGGATTTCCGAATTATGTCTTCGATTCTATCTGCAATTGGGCCTACTCCGGTCCATCGAGATCGATCTGTATCTCGAATAGAGATGCGTCGTTTCCATCCAGGTTTGAATGCTGAAGCAGCATTCATGCTACTGAGAGCAGCACGTGCCATAAGCTGTGAAATTAGAGTGGCTGCACCATCACCCAC
>JAZADD010000032.1:0-7595 GCA_036124005.1 Thermoplasmatota archaeon | reverse complement strand
ACTCCGCCCCATAATCCATGCGATTATGCCGATGAAAGCGAAGAATGTCCACATCCCAAGGCCAGAAAGGATCCCAATTACTACTGGGCCCGGCATTTTGCCTTTCAACTTGCCCGACTCGACTAATTCGTCTTCTCTTGCGCCTAGTGCGAGGTAGTATGAGATGAAGCCAGGAAGAACTGGGAATGCGCACGGTGAGAAGTAAACAAGAATTGACAGCATCGCGCCGAGGAATATGATGCCTAGCATCGATGTGTCTACTTCTTGTACGCCGAAAGATCGGAGTTCTGCCATGTCATTGATGGTCCCAGTCATTGCTACTTCGATTGCGTTATCGAAGGAACTCCATCCTTGAGCGGGTGTTGATGAGGACTCACTTGCTATGATGTATCCCTCCGTATCGATGACCATTACAACGGGAATTACTCCCGTTCCTCCTGGTGTAAATAGTCGATTTGGGTCCTGCTGGGTCCCGTTCACAGTTGCGGCGGTTTCACTTCCGATTCCGGTTGCATACTTTGGGACCGTGTATTCTCCCCCTGATGAATTGAGATACTCAAGGCTCTCGGAATAATACGCCCCATAACCAATCACGATGAGTTCTCGTTGGTTACTTATTGAATGCCAATTCCCCATTTCAGCTTCGATGCGTGCTTGTACACCATGGCAGTTGGAGCAATCGTGCGCCATCATATCGAGTATGATTACCTTGCCTCTGTGATCACTAAGTTGGAACCATCCGGTCTCATTTGTGATTCCATCTTCAATGCCAGTTCGATTCAAGGTCTGAAATTCTAATTCCTCTATTGGAACAGACTCTCCTGTCTGGGCGAATAGGCTAGATGAGAGTCCGAAGACAGATAGTCCAGCATATGCGATGAGAGAGAATAGTATCAGCCCGATGGCGAGGGCCTTGTAGGTCTCAGCACGCCCAAAAGTTCTGAGGTCCATACCAGTCTTGGTCATGATTTGGTCGAGAATCGGCACGCGATCTGAAGCGCCCCCCTTCGGTCTCGACATATCCTCCATGCCTTCCCTGTGGCGGCGTTCATCTATGAATGCCACCGCAGGACGAGTATCGCACCCCCGTCACCTTCAAGCGGAATCGTTCGGTCGAATTGCCTACCGGACTCGTGGTCTAGGGGTTATGACGTCGCCTTCACATGGCGAAGATCGCCAGTTCAAATCTGGCCGAGTCCATCTACTATGTATTTTGTTACTGATACATTTGTTTTATCTTAGCATGGTATTCGCGAATATATTGCACGTTTCGGAGAGGTGGGCTAAGCATAACACAGTTGTGCCGTCATTTACCTTTGATTATTTGAGACAACTTTGACATGCCGTCGTGTAAGGGTGATGTGTATGAGCCCAGTACCCCAAGGCCAACTAATGCTTTCCAATACCGAGACGATTCCAGGTTTTACGATAGCCCAAACTCTTGGATTAGTTACCGGTTCCACCGTTCGAGCAAAGAACGTATTCAAAGACATTGGTGCTGGCTTCAAGAGTGTCGTGGGCGGTGAATTACGTGCCTACACTGAATTGTTGCAAGAAGCGCGAAATGAGGCATTGAATCGTATGATGCAGGACGCTATGTCTCGCAATGCAAATGGCGTTGTCAATGTTAGATTCGCCACTTCCTCAGTTGCAGGTGGTGCTGCCGAACTTTTCGCTTATGGAACCGCAGTTATCGTTCAGTGAGGCATTCGCATGGCAGAAGATTCCGTCGCTAGTGCGATTTTGGCGGTATTCATACCGCTATTTTTCGTTCTTCTGTTTGCTTTTGGCCCATATCTCCTGTCGGCAGTAGTAGGTACATTCCACCAGAGAGGACTTCAGAAACGGCTTGATATTCGTAAGCAGGTTACACTCTCCAGTTTACCCATTGATCCAATACATTCCCTCTCTAGGCCTGCCAATGTGAATCGTCCCATTCAGGGTAGTGGTCTAGTGATGGCGAACCTCTCCATTTCTCCATCATGGTGGCAGATGTTTGTGGTCAGTATTCACTCGTTGTTTGGGGGCAATATTACTACATTAGACAGCGTGATTAGATGGGGTCGGGAGGAAGTCATTCAGCGCCTTCGTGAAGAGGCGCAGAAGCAAGGTTGGGATGAGGTAATCAACGTCCGATTGGAAACGGCTATGATTCGAAAATCAAGCAATGCTTCGAACCGTAAAGACCGAGGCGCTGCAATGGAGTATCTTATCTACGGAACCGGCGTTCGTCTATCTCCTGTATGATTTCAGAGGTTCTCGATGATTGCATCGAGGAGTGATGAGGCCCCAATTCGGAACCGATCTGGCGTACAATTCGATATTGGCCAACTCTCCTCGATGGCTTCTAGATGGTTGCGAACATCTTGGATTGTTCTCAATCCGCCGCTGAGTTTGATACCAGCAGAATCTCCTGCTGCTTCAGCTAGAACCTGTGCGACGAGAGGTGTGCATCCTCCTCTGCGCCCTGTTGATGACTTTAGGAAGGAAGCCCCACATTCTAGAGCGATTCTACAGGCATCTACCATCTCAGTGTAATCGAGGCAAGAAGTCTCTAAGATGACTTTCACAGGGGCATCACCTGCCGCTTCAATGAGTGCCTGGAGAGTAGCGCGAACATCACCTTCACGGCCCTCCATCATTGCATCGAAATCAAGCACTACATCGATTTCGTCTGCTCCCTCAGATATCGCGAATTTTACATCCTCGATTCTGAGATTGATGTCTCCGTTGGGCTCTGGGAATAGTCCTGCTGCTGAGGCGAGAAGGATGCCATCTGCCAACAAACTTCGAGACAATTTGACGTGAACAGGTAGGACACATATGGCAGCTGGAGGATTTGCATTGGCTCGTTGGATGAAGTCATGGACTTCTTCATCTGTTGCTTCCTCATTGAGTAAGGTGTAATCTAAACAATCGAGGGCGATTCTTGCAATTTCTGAATCACTAGCCATTCGATCACCTGAAGTAGGATTCTACATCGACATCTGGAAGTTCCAAGCCAAAGTGTCGAAATCCTTCAATCATTCGATGACAACCCTCTACCATTTCTTCGATGGGGGTTACGCCCATCGAGCCTACTCTGAAGATTCGACCCTTGACATGATCCTGGCCTCCGATGACGTGTGTGTCTCGTTCCAATGCCATCCACCGTCGCCATTTTTCGCCCCACGAGGGATCTGGATAGAGAATCGCAGTAACTGTGCTGGAACGCTGCTCCTCATGAGCAAATAGTTCGAAGCCTAAATCGATGAATAGGTTTCGAACACCTTCTGCAAGGCGTGCACATCGTTTCCATCTTTCTTCGATCCCTTCCTCATCTTGTTCTCTGAGTGAGGCAACCCATCCGGTGCACAAATTAATCGAAGGTGTCCACGGCGTCTGATCATCAGCGGCTTTCTTGAGTGCTTGAATAAGATCGAGGTAGTATATTGGTGGGTTTGGGTTAATTTTTCGTTTCTCCATCATCGCTTCGACAAATTGTTCCGAAATCGCAATTGCTGCAATTCCCGAAGGTCCAGCAGTACATTTCTGGCCACCTACAACCACAGCTTCAGCACCCCATTCTGCAGGATATACTGGTAATCCTCCAACAGAAGTAATCCCATCGAGAATGAACGGGATCTCATATTTCTCGGCAATTTTAGCTATCTCCGGAGCATCTTGTGTAATTCCAGATGATGTTTCATTATGGCAGATTGCAAGTGCGTCGTGGTTACCTGTTGATAGAATCGCATCTATCTCCTTTAGATCAAATGCTTCACCCCACCCATATTTGAGATGAGTTACATTTGAGAAGTGGTGGCACATTTGTGCGACTCGTTCCCCAAACTTTCCGTTGGTAGGAACGAGTACGTTATCCTCTGGTCCAAATCGGTTTGCAATTACCATCTCCATTGCAGCAGTTCCTGAACCTGAAACTACCACTACAGAATATCCATCTTCGCCCTCTTGGGCCTGTTGGCCAACTTCTGTTGTCGTGGGTGTAAGGGCAAAACTATGCCTCAGCCGTCCATGAAGTTCTGCCATCACTGCTTTGAATTCTGGACTTCTGTGAGTCATTGTTGGGTGAGCGAGACCTGCAAGCACAGCATCCGTCAATCTAGTCGGTCCGGGGATGAACCAACAGCCATCTTCCCACTTCGAACCCATATTCTAATCTCGTCGAATCGGGTTCATCAAGAAAACGGACATAGTGCCTATTGTTGAAGTGTTTCATCCGTGAGTCTGAAAGCCCTGAGGTGCTGGGGGGGTTATGGTCGAGGTCGGGCTTTGTATGATTCAAGGGGCCCGTCATGCACATATTCGCGCTCTTGATAGTGCTGCGGAATACCTCAATTGTCCTCTAGTTATTCACGAATTACGGACTCGAGAAGATGTCATAAAAACACCATGCGATGCATACGTATTACCAGGTGGAGAATCTACAGTTATGAGGCTGACAGGTGGCCCTGAGGAGCAGGGTGGTAGTGGACTTCTTCCTGCACTCTTCGAGCGACTCCGTCATACTGATGCGACTGTTCTTGGAACATGTGCGGGTGCAATTCTACTATGTGATCCTCAGGATGGAGGTCAACCTTTGATCCCCGCAACAATTGACCGAAATGCCTACGGTCGTCAGGTGGATTCTTTTCAATCAATCATTGATGCACCCCTATTATCTCGATCCTTTCCGGGTGTATTCATTCGTGCTCCTCGTTTTGAATCACTAAGTGTAGGTGCCAAGATCGCTGCAAACAATGGAGATGAACCAGTTGGCGTAATTTCTGGTCGTCGTCTCGCTCTCACTTTCCATCCCGAACTTACGGAAGATTTTGGCTTCCACATTTGGCTACTCAACACCGCTATGGGTCCAATTGAATCCTTTTCTTCAGTTGAATCGGAGGCTTGAGTATGGCAATGGGAATTCGTCTTCCGAATGTTCCAGTTCTTTACGAAGCACCGGAAGTTGGTGAGGCTGAGGGCTGTATCCAATGTATGCAAGGTAGCAAGTTGGTTCTCTTTATCACAGGGAAATGCCACTGGGCCTGTGACTATTGCCCCCTCTCCGAAAATCGAAAAGAGAGCGTGTTCATGTTTGCAAATGAACGACGTTGCACTAATTTCGATGAGGTGATTGAAGAGGCTCGAGCGATGCGTGCTACTGGAGCAGGAATTACGGGTGGTGACCCGATAATGGACTTCGATCATACTTTGGAAGGTATCCGTAGACTTCGATTGGAGTTTGGTCCTACCTTCCATATGCATCTTTACACATCAATCGCTTTTCGACTCGATTGGGCGCCGTTACTCGCAGAAGCAGGTCTTGATGAAATCCGTTTCCATCTCCTTGATTTTAACCTTGAACCATATCGAAAAATCATCAGTGCGTGTGCAGATGCAGGGATACATACGGGCGTCGAAGTTCCATGCCCACCTGATATGGAGTCAGAGATGTTCGCCCTTATCGAGGATTTACGTGACACTGGAATCGCCTTTCTCAATCTCAATGAGCTCGAGATTACTGTTGGTAATCACGACCAGATGGATGTTCGCGGATTCAATTTGTCAGATGGGATAACCGCAGCCGCCGCAGGCTCTTCTGAATTGGCTGAACGTCTTCGAGATCGTGTTCGTTCTGCCGATGTTTCTGCTCCGGATCCAGAAGATGGAGAGACTAGGGACGCGTATGGGTATCATCTGAAGTTCTGTACGGCTGTGTTCAAAGATGCTGGACAACTTCGTCGTCGTTTTCTCCGGAGAGGTGAATCAACAATTGCTCCGCATGAAATCCTCACCGAAGATGGGACTCTCATATTCGGTGCCATATATTGCTCATCTGATGATGCTCAAAGTTACATGCAGGAATTACGGGATGTCTGTGATTTACCAGCAACATTCTTGCATTATGATGAAGGAGAATCTCGAATCGAGATTCCTCTAGTAATCGCTGAGGAGTATGCTGAAGAAATTGAAGCGCCAGTGGCTCTTGTCGAAGTACATCCTACTCACGAAAGACTTGAGATGACACTCATATGGCTCAATGATCTTCGGCCCGAATGAGTAATTCTTCTGCGTCGGCTTGATGAATCCCTTTTGTTTCGGAGGACCATGGTCGAGGACGAGATTCCGGATTCGGATGATGGGGCATCGGATGAGGAGCCTGAGGTACCATTGACTCCTGAAGAGCGTATCGAGGAACTTGAAGCCGCGCTACTTGAGATGGAAAAAGAGATGCTTTACAAGCAGGCTGATATTCAGAATGCTCTCTCTCAGGTAGCTAAAGTTCGTTCGGAGGGGTCACGTTATGGTGGCATGGGACTCGCACGTAGAATCGTTGTTTCAGTAGAGAATCTAGAACGGGCCTTCGATCATATCGATGATGAGGATGACACCCCAATCCCATCGGCACTCCGCATGGTCCACAAAGAGTTACTCGCATCCCTAAAAACCGAAGGTGTCGAACCTATTGAGGCATTGGGCCTTCCATTTGATCCTGCAAAGATGGAGGCCATCACCACAGTACCGTCGACAGATGAATATGGGGCCGGAACAGTTGTTTCCGTACTAGAAACTGGATGGGTGCTTCGGGACAGGGTGCTAAAGGTGGCACGCGTCGTCGTCGCTTCAGAATGAGCACCTCAACTTTCACCACTGGGCTGCTAGTCCTGCTCTTGTTGTATCCTGCAACAGTCGGTTTAGTGCAAATTAGCAATGGTCTCAGTGGCCCTGATCCTGGCCAAGGATTTCCTGATTCTTGCGAAGGTATGGATTACAAGTGTGCTCGCATTGCTCCCGAGCCACATCGATCTACTGGTGATACTGAACTTCGCTTCAACAATACATCAGTTGATCAGGTTCTTTCCACAATCGATATTTGGATTGCTGAGCAGTCGAAGACTATCGAGGTCCAGAGAATAATCGATGAATCAAGTGTGGATGTTCACTTTGTTGTCCACACACGTTGGTTGAGTCATGCAGATGATTTGTACATACACATCGAGTGTAATGGTGACGATGCAGTAGCCTGGGTCCATTCATCATCACGGTTCGGAGTTAGTGATCTTGGAGTCAATCCTGATCGTATTGATGAGCTTAAATCATCCTTGATTTCAGTCAATCATGCGGATACATCGTGTTCGTAGTTAACCTACTGGTTCCCCACCGTGCCCCATGAAAGCAAGTCGCCGAAGTCCATCGTTCTCGACTAGGAAATCTACTACGGCTTCTGGGATACTTTCTCCAAGTACAGCTTTGACTGCATCCTCGTCAGTGATTGTTGACATCATTTGCATAGTGGCTCTAACTCGCCATCCTTGCCAACTTTCACGATTTTCATGATTCATCATGACTGTATCCCAACCAGCAGCCTCGTAGAGGTCTGCAGTGTCTTGATCAGACGTGAAGATGGACCCTGCAGCACCATGGAATTGCTCAGCATGCTTCACATAGTTAGGGGGGTCATTTAGATCGGGTACTTGGACAATCTCAACATTCTTACTGTTACTGGCTTGATTTTTATCTAACCATGCTCGAATCATTTGTTCTCGCTCATTAGCAGTCCACGGATTTTCTAATGATTCTTCCGCCTCAGAGGAGCCTATGCATATGCGCAG
>JAZADD010000031.1:0-7412 GCA_036124005.1 Thermoplasmatota archaeon | reverse complement strand
CTACTAACTCCCCAAAGAACAGGTAGTTGATGTGGGCCACGTATCCAATCAGCATCGGAGAGCAGGGCAAGATTGTCTTCCAATAACTTGCCAAATCCAATTCCTGGATCGAGGCAGATGCGCTCTGGAGGGTGGCCAGATTCGATTAGACTATGAGCGCGATGGAGTAGTTCGTTTGCGACATCTGTACGCGCTTCGGTGTAATGTGGTCTATCTTGCATCGATTTCGGATCGCCTTGCATATGCATGATACACACTCCAGCACCCGTGCTGAGCACGAGTTCGATCATCTCGGGGTCTCGTAGTCCTGATACGTCGTTGATTAGATTGGCACCGGCTTCGAGAGCTAAGCGTGCGACTTCTGGGCGCCGGGTATCGACAGATATTGCAATTTCGGGGCAGGCTCTTCTGACGGCTTCGATGATTGGGATGACGCGTATCTTCTCCTCGTCGATACTCACAGGGTCTGCTCCTGGTCTCGTCGATTCGCCACCGATGTCAATCCAGTCGGCACCTTCGTCTTGCATCTTGGAGGCCTGTTTGAGAGCAGCTTCTACCCCATTGGTTCGTGAATCAGCATGGACTGAGTCGGGTGTCACATTCAGAACGCCCATTATTCTGGGCCTCCCATCGGGTCGGCGACGGAGAATCGTGGACCAGTCGGGCATCCGAGCCTGCGAGTCAAGGCATGCTTTATCATGTGCTGGGCGTGAGTGCTTGAGCATGGGCCCGGCGGATGCTCTCCCTAGCAATGAGGAGGCAGAGGTATCAAGGCTGTCAGTAAGTGGAACACTCAGTGTTCCAGACAAGGAACAACTTGAACTCGCTGAAGCGATTCTCGCCCGTTTGAATCCTGCAGATTCGCATGAGCTTCGACAGATGTCGACTCGATTTGGTCTTGTTTCAGGCATGTTGATGATGATTGTACTTCTCTTTTGGTTCCTTGCAATTCATGTTGCGGGTAACGAATGGGGAGGAAATTCTGGACCGAGTTCTATCTTATTTGATCTAAACTTCAGTCAAATCTCATGGCTAGTCCCGGTCCTTGTATTCCTTGCTACTCTCCTCGTATCACTCTCAAGAGAGCGTGGAGGAGCTATCGCTGCGACCCTTGGTGGCGGGTTTTTCATTCTAGTAATCTATCTAGCAATCGAACCAGTTGGCCACGCAATGCTTGCTACAGAGGGATCAGATCTCATGGTCTCTCTCATGCAAACAGCCCGATTGGGGATTCTCGGAGTTCTTGTCCATTACAGTGCTCGGCACTTCCTAGATGCGATGCTAGTAACGTGGGTTCGCTCAGTCCTTGCAGGATTCGACGTGGTTCTTGCTCCTCAAGATGAGGATTAACTAAGCGGAACTCACAAAGCGTACGGCAAGAGCCGGTGTCCATGCCCGCGCGACCGCCGATCCATGTTTTGCGGCTAGGGCATCGTCGTGAGCGTGACAAGCGTATCACATCTCATCTAGGTTTGACAGCCCGTGCATTTGGAGCAGATTGTTTTCTTCTTTCAGGAGAAGAAGATCCGAATGTTTTGGAAACACTTGAGTCTGTGACTGACCGTTTCGGTGGTGATTTTGAGGCACGACATGAGAGGCGCCCTATGGGTTGGTTACGGAAGTTCGCAAACGAGGATGCAGGAGATGGTGCGCCAGGTGTGGCAATCCATCTGACGATGTATGGTCGGCCTTGGCGAGAGGTCATTCCGATCCTTCGAAGGGATCGCCCGATGGCTATCGTAGTTGGTGGAGCTAAGGTTCCTGGGGAAGTTTACGGGATTTGCCAACATAATGTCGGCATAGGTAACCAACCTCACTCTGAAGTAGCTGCTCTTGCTGTATTTTTACGCGATCTTTTACCCACAGGATCATCTCCTGTTGAGTTTCCAGGTGGCGAGATAGATATCGTTCCCAGTGCATCTAACAAGAAGGTAAATCCGGTTGAATCTAATGAAGATGAATGAAAGGTCACGAATAGTCTGTAACCTATCTTTCACCGCCAATAATTAAGGAGCGTTCATAGCGAAATGAACTGATGTCAAAGGGCGAATCCGAGGTTGGTTTCCGCCCCGGCCAAGGAGTTCCTGGTGTTTCTGATCCCTATGTAGGTCAGGATGCAGCGGATTGCCTTGTTACTGGAGCCAACCACGGACATTCATCTGCCTCTGGAATCGGAGTCCTCCTTCTTGCCGACGGTGGCCGATATGAGGGGACTCTCTTTGGTGCAGAGGCTATGGCTGAAGGGGAATTAGTTTTCACCACTGGAATGACTGGGTTCCAGGAATCTTTGACCGACCCCTCGTTTGCAGGACAAGTCCTAACCTTCACTTGGCCACTTTTGGGTAATTATGGCGTGATTCCAGGTATATCGGAATCCAGTAGAGTATGGCCTCGTGGAGTCGTATGTAGGCAAGCCATTGAGATACCTGATCATCGTGATGCAGTTGGTTCACTCCATGATTTACTTGTGGCACATGGGGTCCCAGGAATCCAAGGAGTCGACACCCGATCTATTACTCGCCGAGTTCGGGAATATGGTACGCTCCTGTGTGTTTTTGGCCCAATTGAGATGGAAGAGGCCCTTGTAGCGAGACTAAAGGCTTCGAAGAGCCCAGATCTCGATGATCTAGTTGCAGAGGTTTCGAGAGATAATGCAGTCGTCCTGAATCCTGGTGCAACAAATAATTCTGGAGAAGCGCTTCCGAGGCTCATTGCTCTCGATTGTGGTGTCAAGTACAATATCCTCCGTGAATTATGTCGTCGATTTGAGGTGATATGGGCGCCTGCTGATTCTTCTTTCGATGTATTGGTCCAGGACCACCAGCCGGATGCTTTCTTCTGTTCCAATGGCCCGGGTGACCCTGCCCATCCCGGTGCTGCTACTTCAGCCCGAAGAGTACTCGCTTCGGCTATTGATGCAGGATATCCTACGATGGGCATATGTCTTGGCCATCAGTTACTTGGCTTGGCCGCAGGTCTTCGAACTTACAAGCTCCTGTATGGTCACCGTGGAGCAAATCAGCCGGTGGTGGATCTTGCAGATGGTACGGTAAGTATCACTTCACAGAATCATGGATTTGCTGTTGCGGACCCTGAACAGGGTATGTTAGCACCACATCCGTCGGGCGCTTGCTCCGATGTAGAATCGAATGCTATCGGTACGGACGTCGAAGTACGCTATGTGAATGCTAACGATCGAACCGTCGAGGGGCTAGACGTTATTGGTAGGCCAGCATTCTCTGTCCAATTTCATCCTGAGGCTTGCCCAGGCCCCCATGATGCAAGCCCCCTTTTCGATCGTTTCTCATCCATTGTAGCTGAGCACCTCGGTTCATCGACGCCTGAAGTTCTTCCTCCAGTGGCGACACCGTCTCTATTAGGTGGTGAGAACTAATGCCAAAGCGTACCGATATCCACAGAATCCTTCTCTTAGGGAGTGGACCGATTCGAATCGGGCAGGCTGCTGAGTTCGATTTCTCAGGATCTCAGGCCTGTCGTGCTTTGCGAGCAGAAGGATACGAAGTCATCCTCGTCAACAGCAATCCTGCGACGATTCAGAATGACCCATCTATGGCAGATAGAATCTACATCGAACCCTTGCTACCTGATGTTGTCCGCCGCATTCTCGAGATTGAGAAGCCAGATGCTTTACTTGCAGGGATGGGGGGACAGACCGCCCTAAACATCGCTTCCACTTTGGCTCACGATGGTTCACTCGATGAGCTTGGCGTGGAACTCATTGGTTGTGAACTCGATGCCATCGATGATGCAGAGGACCGGGATCGTTTCAAGCGAGTATGCGAAGAAATCGGACTACCTGTTCCGAAGGCGATAGCATGTGGTTCAATTGACGAGGTACTTACAGCAGCCGAGGAGATTGGAGGTTTTCCACTTCTAATTCGTCCCGCCTTCACTCTTGGTGGATTAGGAGGTGGTACCGCTTGGGATCGCGGTCAACTCGTTGAGATTGCGAGTCAAGGAATCTTGCATAGCCGTATCGATCAGGTTCTCATTGAGGAGAGCATCCTTGGTTGGCAGGAACACGAGTACGAGGTTATGCGAGATGCTGCAGACAACTGCATCATCGTCTGCACGATGGAGAATATCGATCCAATGGGTGTACATACTGGGGAATCAACAGTTGTTGCTCCCCAACAGACTCTTTCAGATCGTGACCATCAGATGCTCAGGGATGCTGCCCTTCGCCTTATTCGTCGCTTGGATATCAAAGGGGGATGCAATGTCCAATTCGCTTTCAATCAAGTGACGGGGGAATATCGGACAATCGAAGTGAATCCGCGTGTAAGCCGTTCTTCAGCTCTCGCCTCAAAGGCTACTGGTTACCCCATTGCTCGAATGGCGGCCCTCATTGCCGTAGGTTACACTCTCGATGAACTTCCAAATCCTATCACTGGCAAAGGTACCACTGCCGCCTTTGAGCCAACTCTAGATTACTGTGTGGTGAAAATTCCGCGCTGGCCGTTTGATAAGTTCCGAACCGCTGACCGAACTCTTGGAACATCAATGAAGAGCACTGGAGAAGTAATGGCAATTGGACGAACATTCGAGGAGGCTTTCTTGAAAGCGGTTGCGTCATTGGAGATGGGTGCCCCTCACCCTCGGCCACTTACCTTAGCGGATGAATCCGAAGGAGAAGAGCAGATTGAGAGGGCTGCAACTCCTCTCCCCGATGAGACGCTTGAGAATTGGTTACGCGTGCCTACAGATCGTAGAATGCTAGCATTAATTGAGGCATTTAGGAGAGGATGGGGGATAGAACAAGTTCGTGAGATTAGTGGAGGGATAACTCGGTGGTTCCTCCATAGATTCTCTTCTTTGGCCGCTACTGAGATGGAGGTTATGGCACACGGAGGCTCGCCTTCGGATATCGATGAAGTTGATCTCCAACGCTGGAAGGGTGCTGGTATGACTGATGCGCATATCGCTGATGCATTAGCTGGTTTCCCGGCGACTGGTGTTCGAGGCCTCGATCATGATCATGGCCCTTTAGGAGTCATGGAGCGGCGTCACGAACTCGGCATTCATCCAGTATATCGTATGGTGGATTCATGTGCCGCAGAGTTTGCAGCGGTAACACCTTACTACTATTCGACTTACGAAGGAGGCAGCGCTCCTCCAGGAGTGGATAAAGTCCCTCACGAGCGTCGTTCTCGCGAGGATGGCTCTGACGCGTATCGTCATGTGGTTATTGGTTCAGGTCCTATCCGTATTGGGCAAGGAATTGAGTTTGATTATGGATGTGTACATGCAGTCCAAGCGATTCGTGACGAAGGCCATGAAGCGATTCTAATCAACAACAATCCAGAGACTGTATCGACGGATTTCGATACTTCGGACCGCCTCTATTTCGACCCTCTGAATCTTGAGTGCGTTGTAGAGGTGCTTTTACGCGAAAATGCAGATGGTCTCCTTCTACAGTTTGGAGGGCAAACTGCAATTAATCTCGCACTTCCAATGAACGAACGCCTTCCCCACCTTCGTACGATGGGGATTGATACTGAACTCATCGGGACTTCACCCGATGCGGTCGACGAAGCGAGCGATCGTGAGAGGTTTGAGGCGTTTGCGAAAAAGCATGGATTGAGGATGCCTGTTGGTCTCACGGGAGCGACTCCCAAAGATGTCCGTGCTGCAGTAGAAGAGATTGGCTTCCCTGTGTTAATTCGTCCATCCTATGTCCTGGGGGGCCGCGGGATGGAAATTCTTGCTGACGAGAATCAACTTGATGCGTACATGTCCGAGGCATATATCGCTCCAGATAAGCCGTTGCTAGTCGACCAGTATCTTGGTGGAGCGATGGAACTCGACGTAGATTCGGTCTGTGATGGAGAGTCGGTCCTAATCGGTGCTGTCATGGAGCATCTTGAGGAGGCAGGTATTCATTCAGGTGATTCTACCTGTTTCATCCCCACTCAGAATGTATCTCAGGAGATTCTTGATCAGGTAAATGAATGGACTACTACAATTGGTGTAGGCTTGGGAATACGAGGATGCTTCAATATCCAGTTCGCAATCAAAGACGAGGTCCTCTATGTTCTCGAGGTTAATCCTCGTGGAAGCAGAACCTTCCCCTTCGTTGCTAAGTCTACCGGCGTCCCTCTCGCTCGTATTGCTGCTTTGCTTGCTCTTGGTGCGAAACTATCCGAGGTAGAAATCCCTCGTTTGGAAACCAATCTTGTCTGTGTTAAGGCTCCAGTCTTCCCTTTCATCAAACTCCGTGGACTCGACCCCGCTCCTGGTCCCGAGATGAAGTCCACTGGAGAAGTCATGGGTTCCCACGAGGTTGCAGCAGCAGCTTATCTGAAGGCGAGGATGGCCACCGAGGTCCCAGTTCCTACTTCTGGAGGGGTCTACATCACAGTACGTGATTCAGACAAAATCGACGTCATCCCACATGCTTCCCGTTTACAGGATATGGGGTTCACCCTCCATGCTACTCCTGGAACTGCCCAAGTTTTGCGTGACAAGGGTGGCCTTGAGGTCGAGACGGCGTACAGAATAGCTGAGAGGAAGAGCCCAGATGCTCTGGACCTAATGAGGCAGGGTGACATCCAACTAATCCTTAACACACCATCGAAGTCAGGTGGAGCCATTCTCGATGGAAACATGATGCGCCGTCTTGCTGTTGAACTCAACATTCCATTCGTCACTACACTCAGCGGTGCGAGGATGGAGGTTGAAGCAATCGGGGTCGCTAGAGAAGGCATGCCTGAACCGAGGCGACTAATAGGTACTTGATTGACTCACTCTTCTTCACTTTCGAGATTTTCGTCGTACCAATTTTCGATGTATTCTACGCGTTCATCGTCAAGACCCAATGTCTTTGCCTGTAGTTTCAGGAATTTACGCTCTTCATCGGTGATAATACGATCCTCCATGGCAATCTCATATGCCTCGATGTAAGATAGTTCGGCCTTTGTGAAGGCTTCAGGCATCAGCATTGATGAGAAGTTGTTGATCGCGACGAAGATGGGCTTCCTAAGCACAACTAGTGGTGCACCAATTATTACGGCACCTGCCATTCCTCCTCCTGGAATTAATCCCTCCATCATTTCAGTAGCCAGAAGAAGTCCAATACCTCCAAGGCCAGCGAAGATTGCAGCGCTGAAGGCCTTCCTGAGCTTCTCGTCGATTCCAAGGATGTCATTTTTCAGAATCGCATATGTGAACATAAATCCTTCAAACATTCCAGTAATTAGAATACTGAATAGGAAAGCATACAGGCAATAATTGTAGATAACTAACTGATCGATATTTTCGATTGTAGTCATGTCTGCAAGATTGAATCTACCGAACATTACAGTAGTTGCAATTATCGAAATTACTGCCATTCCTTTGATGGTTGCTTTGCCTGTAAATCCGATAAAAAGGGAGCGGGCTTCATTTGCTTC
>JAZADD010000030.1:0-28374 GCA_036124005.1 Thermoplasmatota archaeon | reverse complement strand
TATCATTAGTGGCGATATCAACTGTATCGCCATCGAGTTTGATGTAGACGTTTACATCCGTCGAATCTGAAGAATAGTACCTATTTTCTTCTGATGAGTTCTCGTAGTTCTCACTCTGCCCGAAGTCGTCAGTGCAATACCAGTTTGAATCATGGTTCTCACAATAATACCACCAGTCGTCCCAATCGTCATCTGCCTCATATTTGCACCACCATCTGGTGTCACCCCAAGCGATATCATCGGCTCCTTCCCACTCGCAGTCGCCGCCATAATAGCTGGCCCAATAGGTATATCCATCTTCATAAAAAGTATCCATTTTATGCCATAAATTTCCGTCGTCATCCAACCAAGTATCATAGGTGTCAGGCTGGTCATCATATCCTCTGATTACTGCAGAACCCCATGTGTTATTTCCTATGATACCTTCAATGGAGATTGACCATACTCCACGATTTTCTGCTAATTCGTAACCAAATCCATCTCCTAGGTGGAATTCATGGACGTAGTAGATCCCCTCCCTAATTGTAACATTATCATAACTTATCACTACTCCGTCAGCAGTATATCTTTCCAGTACATCATAGCCATCTTCTTCGGTATACGCAATTACGGCTGCACTGATAATCGAAGTGATTGCTGGAAGTACAATCATCCCCGCCAGAAATAGCCCCCAGAATTGATTTGATGATTCTTCCTTTTCGTCATATACTGTAAATAACGCAGGATTCGATTGAGTAGACATCGTTGTATCTGGGGAAACACTTCCAGAGAACATTAGTCCTCCATCCGAATTCCCCTCTGTAGCTTCATCGGCTGGAGTTTGTTTTGGTTCTGGATTATTTTGAGCCTGTTCGAGCGCTTTTTGAAACGCCTCCATCACATCTTTGTCAGAATCCACGTGCCGTATTCAATGCGCAAGTATTTCCAAATGTCCCCGAATTAGGATGAAATGTGTCAATTCAGTACCCATTTCCCATTTTCTCTTCGAACTAGACCTGCCGATTCATGAGATGATAGGTGAGAAAGTGTCTGGTCAATTTTGAGCATCGGATGTGCATCTGGGGTGTCGGAATATGCATGATTAGCAATTTCTTCGATGGAAAAAAGACCAGATGTTACCGCTTCTAGAACTCGTTCATGGCGTCCACTT
The DNA here is from genome assembly GCA_036124005.1 of Thermoplasmatota archaeon. Taxonomy (GTDB): domain Archaea; phylum Thermoplasmatota; class Poseidoniia; order Poseidoniales; family Thalassarchaeaceae; genus MGIIb-N2. The sequence continues at coordinate 27,224 of JAZADD010000030.1, read as the reverse complement.
CGGTGTTTGATATATCGATCTAGTAGTTTCTCTGGACGATGGGTGAAGGGACCGTGTGCTGGAAACAGTATTTCAGAATTGAGTGCACGCATTCTCTGTAGGCTATCGATGTAGGCATCCATGTCTCCATCTGAACTTGGAACCAATATGGTCCCTACCATCACTGCGAGGTCTCCAGACACTAGGTAGCGATCGGATGCTAGGCAGATGTGTCCTGGGCAGTGGCCTGGTGTGACATATACGGTCCATTTCATCACTCCACTTGGACCATTGAGGGCGATGACCTCCCCCTCTTCCAATACTCGATTTTCCTTGGATACAGGCACAGCAGTGAGTGTTTCAGGAGTTGCCCAGATTGGTGCAGTATACATTTCTGCAATTTTGGATAAATCGCCGATATGATCCTGATGGCGATGAGTAAAGATTGTCGCGATGATGTTTCCTCCATCATCTTCGATTCCACGTATTCGTCGTTGGAGATATGCAAGTTCTTCTGAAGTTCTCGCAGCGGGATCGATAATCAGCCGTTCTCCACCTTGTTCACCGAGAATGAAGCAGTTTGTGTGAGTTGCTGGTGGAAGCGTTGTAGTTCGTAGTGGAACACATTCGATATTCGGGGCAAGTTCGATACGATGTTCTCCTGATTTAGGTTCAGAAGCCATCGCTGCCATCGCAGCATGGATGTCGTCGTTGTTTGCTTCAAGCGCGTCAGCAACGTCCCGAAGTAATGTGACAATAGGGGGTGCAGTTAGCATATCTCCCTTTTTCCAGATATTCACGGCATCAGCAGGATGCATCCAGCGAAGTTCATCAAACTCGCTACCTATGTCAAGTAATTCAGGCTCAGGCGCCCCATCATTGAGGTGAACATGCATGAATCGATTTCTGAATCTCAAGGGAGAGAATGGTGGCGTTGTCCTTGTTCCAATGTGGCTTATTCCTGATGTTGAGGCAGGGATAACTCCCCTTTCGACTGCTTCAACCCAAGCTTTTGAGTCTTCGATTATTGCATGACGCAGTGCCATTGGGACGCGCTCTATTTCCCCCTCACCAATTGCGAGACCAACCTCCTCAGCCGTCTCGCGGAGGATTGCTACATAGACTGCCTGCCAATCTCCATCAAGTTGATCAATTCCTTTGACAGATACAGATGCTTCAGCGTCATGACCTCGAATGCCACCCCCTGGTAGCGCCCAGAAATCAGCGAAGGCTCGAAGGGTAGGAATACGGTGAGCAAGTAGAACTTCTGGGCCTTTGGATCCGTTCCGTGTAATGAGAATAGACGTTGAATCTCGTGGTTTTGCAACCCTTGCCTCAGGCATGGCCATGCCCTCGGGAACTTCGTCCATGTGACTCTTCTGAGTATTGGGGCTATGAAAGTGGGCTATTCATCATCATCTGATTTGAAGAAATTTGGTGGAATCTTTCCGTCCTCAACCATCTTTAGGAAAATTTCCTTCTGTCTCTGACTCCACTCCTCAAAACAATTGCATTCACCATAGTCTTTGCATTCTTGATTACTACATTTGTGACAACAACTTGTTTTGATTCCAACATCCTTGTCTGTGGAAACCTCACCTTCTTCAGAAAATGTCTTTTTTGGTCCACAAGTTAGGCAATCATAGACGTATGTCATGTTCAGGAAAGGACGTGACTTATCTTAAACCGTTCAAACTTCGATGAAGGCGTTTCTCTCCTTCGTTTTCTTGATGCCCCATTGGATGAGGACACCGAAGATAGCGATGAGCCCCGCGATTCTGAAAACTGTATGGTAGGTCCACAATTCAGTACCATTAACAGTGGCTGCCCAGATGAAGGCGGCGAGGATGGGGCCTATGATTCGTGAGAGGGCGCCATATCCTTCTTGGGCGCCCATGACTCGACCGAGGTCGAGGTTACCAGCTTTTGTTTCGGTTGTGATTAATGTGGATTGAGTAGGCTGGAACAATCCATTTCCAGCAGCGATGAACGTCATTGCTAGTAGTACAATTGCAAATGGTGTGGGTTGTAGATAGGGGATCCATCCGAGACCGATAGCAGTCACAACAATCCCAATCACCATGATATTTCTTACATCATATCGCTTTGAGAGTGGCCGAATTAATCCCCCTTGGACGATTACTCCTACTAAGCCCACATATGCGAAGATGTAGCCGTTCATTCTCTCGTCGTAGCCCAACCCCCCATTCTCGATTGGCATCGCTGTAAACAGAATGAACGTTGTATGCATCATAGTGAATGCTAGGAGGAAAGTAGCATTGACGAAGATTAGTCGGCGAACATTTGGAGAGAGATCCCGGACCCCCACAAGGTTCCTTAGGACTACTTTGAGTCCCCTTTGTCCTCCAATGTCCTCCAGGCTTCTCTTTTCTTTTGGAAGGCTTTCGGGGAGCATACGTATTGCAAGGAGGAAGGATACTGCGGAAAGTAGGCCAGCGGTGAGACACGGTAGGAAGTATGGGTGAGCCTCCCACCAATCTGTAGCGAACGGCCCACCAATCGCACTAGCTGGATCAGTTAGGATTCCGCCTACGAAAGGACCAATCATGAATCCAAGCCCGAAAGAGGCACCAATCATACCCATTCTGGCTGGCAATTGCTCCTTTGTACTAATGTCGCCGATGTAGGCACGTGTAACAGCAAGGTTCCCGTTTCCTGCGCCTGCCAAGAAACGCACGGCGATAGCCATCCAGAGGGCAGAAGCAAGACCAAATGCGATTAGGAAGATTGTATTACACACTAATCCGAACATCAAGATTGGCCGTCGCCCTATTCGGTCTGAGAGTGAACCAAGCAGCGGCGTGAATAGGAATTGTCCCAATGTGTAGGAGGCGAGGACAATTCCTACCCACCAATCCCTTGAACCCATATCGACGAATCCATCCGCTTGAGCAAGATCTTGAACGAAGTAGGTTAGGAATGGAATTACTAGAGTAAAACCAATCATATCGATTAGTACGACAAGGAATAGGATAAGCAGAGGTGATCTTTGCCCCTCTTCCGTCATGTTAGGACTCCAGCGTCCCTGTCGTTTGAAGGGTCCGCATTACAGGCTATTTGAACGATTAAATCGATTCCAAATTCTTGATACACATTAATCTCCCATTTCCTCACGTGCCATTTAGAGAGCCGGAGACAATTGAGGAAGATCTCGCATTAGTAGCCCAAGCTATGGAGATGGGGATTGATCCTTTCCCACCTAAGCGTGAGAAGAAGCGCTGGGGTCGCATTGCACTTGGTTCATTCATGATAGTCTTGATGGTATCTTGGACATCACAATTCCTGATGCGATTTCTTTAGATTAGCATATGCAGATTTTGATTCATGAGTGGTAGCCCCTCCCGGATTCGAACCAGGGTCACGAGATCCAGAGTCTCGTATGATGGACCACTACACTAAGGGGCTGTGTAATCGGCCCAGTCGGCTTGTGTATTTCAGCGCAGCGGCGTAGAATCTCACGCCCGGAAGCGTGCCATCATAGCTGTATGCTTCTCACGACTTGGGCGCATGAGGTCGTCTCCAAGGTCGCATAGCGGCATGTCTACGAGATTTTGGTCTTCATCTGCGGTTGGCATGTCCGTGTTGTGATGTAGGAGTCCAGTAATGTGCTTCTTCTCTATTTCAGCACCATGTAAGGCTGCTAGAGCCTCAGTTGGATCTGTATGATCGTATCCGTCGCCAATCGTTTCGAGACGTAGAACACTACCATCGAATAATTTGACATCCTCAAACTCTCCCTCTGGTATGTCGACCTCTGCAATTGGCTCAAAGTGATGGATGTAGTCAACACCGTGCAACATTTCCTCATTTTCTTTGACGTAGCCATACGAGCGATAGGATTCATCATTGTTAGCAAAGGTCACACAAGGGGAGATTACGTCGATTACTGCCATGCCCTTGTGACTAAGAGCTGCTTTCAACAAGGATGTCAACTGCTTTTTTGCACCAGAGAATGTTCGTGCGACAAAACCACAGCCGATGTTAATTGCAAGCTTACACATGTCAATCGGTGGTTGCTCATTCGGAGCACCTTTGCGTTTCTTGGATCCCTTTTCTACAGTAGCAGAATATTGCCCCTTGGTGAGGCCGTAGACACCATTGTTCTCAATGATGTAAACCATGTTCAGGTTCCGCCGAATGGCGTGGATGAACTGTCCAATGCCTATGCTAGCAGAATCACCATCACCAGAGACGCCAAGGTATACTAGATTCTTGTTAATCATATTCGCACCCGTAGTGACTGATGGCATCCGTCCGTGCACAGTGTTGAATCCATGCGACTGTCCGAGGAAGTAAGCTGGTGTTTTCGAAGAGCATCCAATACCACTCATCTTCGCGATTCTATGAGGCTCAATGCCATTTTCCCAGCAGGCTTGGATAATGACATTTGAGATTTGATCGTGTCCACAGCCTGGACATAGAGAGGACGGACCTCCAGTGTAATCGGCTTTTGGTCTATCGATAACGTTTAGCTTAATTGCCATTATTCTGCCTCCTCAAGAGTACGGAGAATTCTCTCCGCGTAGAACCGCGCGCGTGGTGGCATACCATCGGAATAGGCCACACTGATAACCTTGGGAACCAAGTGAATTGGTAACTCTTTGCGCAGAACTCCGTAGAGTTGGCCGTCGCGATTAATTTCTAGAACAATCACTTTGTCATGGCGTTCTACGAAGGCCTCCACTTCAGAATGAAGTGGCAGTGCTCGGACACGACACTGACTGACCTTAACACCTGTTTCCTCGATTATGTCGTCGATTTCCTGGATGGTGTTCTCCATAGACCCCATGTATATGATGCCCACATCGAGTTCATCTTCTTCGCGGAGGATAGGGCAGGGGAGTAAATCTCGAGCGTTGTCCGTCTTGCGCTTCAGACGCTTCATGAGTTCCCTGTAGACAATGGGGTCCTCGGAGTATACACCGTCTTCATCATGCCCAGTACCACGGTAAAGAATAGGGTCGAGGCCAGAACCTGGAAGGGTTCGGTATGGGATGCCATCGCCGTCTACATCTCGATAGCGACCATAGTTTGCGACTGCATCCATCTGTTCCTGGGTACGTAGGACTTTGCCACGGTCAAGAGGTTCTTCGGGATAGTCAAATCCAGAGCATACCCAATTGTTCATGCCGAGATCTAAATCGGAAAATCCGAACACAAGTGTTTGGAAGCGTTCTGCGTAATCGAAGGCACGCCAGCCAAACTCAAAGCATTCCTCAACAGTTCCTGGGATTAGGACGATATGATCCGTGTCGCCATGGCTGGCTTCACGAAGTAGATTCAAGTCGCCCTGTTGGGTTCGAGTCGGTAGGCCAGTTGAAGGGCCAACTCGATTGACATCCCAGATGACTCCAGGTATTTCTGCGAAGTAAGCCAGACCGATGAACTCAGACATTAGGGATATTCCTGGACCCGAGGTACAGGTCATGCCTCGGCCGCCTGCCCATCCCGCGCCAACGACCATACCGGCAGCCGCCAACTCATCTTCGGCTTGGACGACTGCACAGGTAGTTTTCCCGTCATCTGTTTCCCGGAGTTCGGGGAGCCATTGGATGATGCCTTCAGCCATCGAAGAGGAAGGGGTAATTGGATACCAAGATAGCATGTTGATGCCACCGTAAATTGAACCAAGAGCAACGGCTTCGTTACCTTCAACAAGGAATTTATCATCGTCCTTTTCTCGTTCTTCAAGGCGATAAGGCTGGTCCCATTGTATGTTCTCTTCGGCATATATCCGCCCTTCTTCAATAGCGCGTAAATTCAACTCCACCGCCGAGGCCTTCCCCTTAAATTGCCGAGAAACAGCTCGTTCAAGGGCTCCTTGTTCGATATTGAGGAGATGTTGGATGGCGCCGACATAGTACATATTTGCAATCATTTTTGCAAGCTTGGGATTGATGCCGCGCGCCATTTTTGTCATCGGCATACCGAAAACAAGACAGTCGTCTCGATCTACGGGCATTTTCACATCTTCATTGTAAAGGATGATTGTACCTGGTTCTGCCTTCTCGATGTCTTTGAACCAAGTATCCTTGTTCATGATGACCTGAATATGAGTGCGGTCACCGGGTGCCTGATAGCCCAAATCAGAGACTCGGATGATGTACCAGGTGGGAAGTCCGGAGATATTACTCGGAAAGAGGTTCTTCCCGCTGACAGGGACACCCATCTCAAACATCGCATTCAGAAGAATTAGGTTTGCAGATTGCGACCCTGTTCCATTCGCGGTGGCGATGTTCATCGTGAAATCGTTGATGACGTGCTCCATCCGTGCTTGTCTCCTCTCTTTGGTAATCTGTCCAATCTGCCTGTCCATGACCACCGTGCGATATCACCGGGGGAAGGAGTGTATGACTTAGGTTTTCGGACAGAAGAATGCATTTTTTTTTGACCCTAGAGCAGATGTACCTTCATCCGTTGCCGTTTTGAATGACGGGTTCGTCGGAGGGGGTATGCCCACACCATCAGCACTCAAGGATGCATGGGAGGAAGCACGGTCTCTGACCGAGAACGGAAGCCCAGAGGACGCCCTTAACAAGATGAGAGGTGCGTGGGATACTTACGGTAAAGATGCTGATGATCACCGCACTTGGACAATTGTTGCAGATGCAGAGGCTATGATTGCCGCAGAGTCAACTCGTCCCAAGGATTACCGCAAGTCAATCAAGCACTACGAGAAGGCTTTGGATAAGGGTGCTGGAAAGGACGTCCGGCGTCAGATGAACAAGGTCCGTGCAGAAATGGACGAGAGAGGCATTGGAATGGGCTCATTCCGTTTTTTCGATGATGGTTCCCCAACTGTTTACGGCGTTTTTGCGATTTTTGCAGTTGGCATGCTCTTGCTCGTGTCGCTTCGCTACGTCGATGGCGGCCTCGATATCAGCAATATCTTTGGTTCGAATGACGATGATTCTGATCCTATCTCTACAGGGGATTCGGCTCAATTGAGTATTTCCTATGTTCCAGCAGGATTGGCTGAATCGGATCGTGTGACAGTTGCTGTTATGATTGATTTACACTCTGATGATGCTCCAGTTCATGTGGATAATTTTGTCAAATTAGCACAGAATGGGGATTATGATAACACGATTTTCCATCGAATTATTGACAATTTCATGATTCAAGGAGGCGATTTCACTAACATGGATGGAACAGGAGGACATGCTGCTGAATTCTATGGTTACTGCAATGGGCAACCGAGCGCATCAGTTTGTTCTTCAGTAGATGCATACACGATTCCTGATGAAGCAAATAATGGGCGTGTGCATGACCCTTGCACACTTTCCATGGCGAAGACATCTAACCCTAATACCGGTGGAAGTCAGTTCTTCGTGATTCCAGAGGACAGCAATCCAACGCATCTCGATGGAGTGCATACGGTTTTCGGGACAGTTACTTCGGGTTGCTCCTTTGTTACAGCGATTTCAGCGGTTGATACCGGTAGTAACGATCGTCCAATCTACGATGTCCGCCTTGAGTCCGTAACCATCTCGTAATTCCACACTCTATTCGATGGGTCAGATTGATGGACGACTGTTCGGTGCATTGTCACGGTGAACCCTATGTCTGTCGAACATCCCTTCAAGGCATTGCGAGAGTTTGAGACCTCTTCAGGTGTTTTAGCAACTTATGCTGCACTTTCTTCTCTGGAGGAATTAGAGGTAGTCAAGAGTATTGAAAATCTCCCTTACAGCATTCGAATTTTACTTGAAGCCGCTCTTCGTAAGTGCGATGGATTCCTTGTAACTGAGGAGGATGTAAAGCGAATCGCACGTTGGTCTCCTACACAGAAGCCAGCAGAAATTCCGTTTATGCCTAGCCGAGTAATTTTGCAGGATTTCACGGGTGTACCTGCTGTTGTTGATATAGCGGCTTTGCGTGATGCCATGGTTGAACTTGGAGGAGATCCTGTGAAGGTGAACCCCCAGGTGCCCGTTGATTTGGTAATCGATCATAGTGTTCAGGTCGATGTCTCAGGTTTATTTCCTGATGCTCGTGAGCGCAATCTTGAGATTGAATATCAACGGAATATGGAACGTTATCAATTCCTAAAGTGGGGTCAACAATCGTTGGATAATTTCCGCGCCGTTCCTCCCGGTCGCGGCATTGTCCATCAGGTAAATCTCGAATGGATTGCAAACGTTGCACGCGAGGAAGGTGGTGTTTGGTTGATGGATTCTCTTGTTGGAACCGATAGTCATACGACGATGATTAACGGTCTTGGAGTTCTAGGTTGGGGTGTAGGAGGCATCGAGGCTGAAGCCGTGATGTTGGGTCAACCAATCTACATGCTCCTACCTGAAGTAGTTGGATTTGAGCTGACAGGAAATCTCCGCCCAGGTGTTACTGCCACCGATATGACGTTGCGTATTGTTGAGATGTTACGTGAACATGGTGTTGTTGGCAAGTTCGTAGAGTTCCATGGAATGGGACTTTCTAGCCTCTCTCTACCAGATCGTGCGACGATTGCCAATATGGCTCCTGAGTATGGTGCAACTTGCGGCTTCTTCCCAGTTGACGAGGTCACCCTCGATTACATGCGATTGAGTGGTCGTGATGAGGTCCATATCGAGGATGTCAAGCGTTACATGGTGGCACAAGGTATGTTTTGGACTCCTGAAGCACCAACTCCTGCCTATACTTCTTCGATTACTCTCAATTTAGAGGATGTTGAGCCGGCTCTTGCTGGCCCCAAGCGTCCACAAGATCGAGTTGACCTTTCTGCGATGAAAGCACATTGGCACAAGAGCCTCAATGCGCCTCTTGGACACCATGGTCATGGAGTGGATGTTTCAAAGAATCACGACACTGTCAAGGTGTCTGCTCCATCTGGTGAATCCTTTGACCTAGGTCATGGAGATGTTGTGATAGCGGCAATTACATCCTGCACTAATACTTCGAATCCTAACGTCATGTTAGCAGCTGGTCTTCTTGCACGAAATGCGCGTGCTCGTGGATTGACAATCAAGCCATGGGTTAAGCCCAGCCTCGCGCCCGGAAGTCGAGTTGTTACAGAGTACTACGATGCAGCAGGATTGTCAGAGGACCTTGCAGCACTTGGATTCAATGTTGTTGGATATGGGTGCACAACATGTATCGGAAATTCCGGGCCACTGGATGACCATATCGAGAATGGAATTGATGCAGGTGACCTGATTGTTGGTTCAGTCATATCTGGGAATAGGAATTTCGAAGGTAGAGTCCACCAGAAGGTAAAGGCGAACTATCTTGCCTCCCCCCCTCTTGTTGTTGCATACGCACTTGCAGGGACACTTGATGTGGACTTTGAGGTAGATGCTCTCGGCATTGATTCCTCTGGAAAACCAGTCATGCTCGCTGACATTTGGCCATCTGATGCGGAGGTACACGAAGTTGTTTCGTCGTCTATATCTCCCGAGATGTTCCGTGAACGATACGCTGATGTTATGCAGGAGCCACGTTGGGATTCTATTGAGAGTAAGCCATCTCCTCTATACCCTTGGGCCGATGAATCAACTTACGTCCGCCTACCTTCATTCTTTGAAGGCATTGAGCCAACCCCCGCTCCAATTAAACCGATTCAAGGGGCCCATGTCTTGCTAAAGCTCGGTGATTCGGTAACTACTGATCATATCAGTCCAGCGGGCGCTTTTCCTCATACTGGTCCCGCAGGCCAATACCTTGTATCGAAAGGTGTCAAACCTCGTGATTTCAACTCCTTCGGCAGTCGTCGTGGCAACCATGAGGTCATGATGCGAGGCACCTTTGCAAATGTCCGAATCCGCAACCAAATTGCACCTGATACAGAGGGGGGTTACACTACTCATTTCCCATCTGGTGAGGTCACCTCTGTCTTTGATGCAAGTATGCAGTACCAGGCCGAGAAAATCCCTCTCGTTGTTCTCGCAGGATCACAGTATGGGACTGGAAGTAGTCGTGATTGGGCTGCTAAAGGAACACTTCTTCTCGGTGTAAAGGCAGTTATTGCGACCTCTTTTGAGAGAATCCATCGTAGCAATCTTGTTGGAATGGGGGTATTGCCTCTTACTTTCATAGAGGGAGAGGATGCGGATAGTCTTGGCCTTGATGGAACGGAGACTTTCGATATCCCTGCTAGTGCCAATCTCGTACCTCTCAGTAAAATCAGAGTTACTGCCCATAGAACAGATAACACTACTCTAGAGTTTGACACCATTGTTAGATTGGATACTCCAGTCGAGGTCGAGTATTATCGAAATGGTGGCATTCTTCAAACGGTACTCCGGAATCTATCCGTTGCATGATTTTTACTAATGTCACATGCTCGATTCGGCAGCGAGCCAGTGCATTTCAATCATATCCAAAGTGGATTGTTCATTGTAGTCGCCGAATGTGCCAATTTGGCGATGAACCTCATATCCGGCCGCGTTGACAAAGATAGATGTTCCAGGTGAATCGATATTCATCTGGGTTGCGAAATTTTGGGCTTCATTTACTCGAGTGAAAGTGTAATCAAGAGTTTGATTGAGTTCTTTGTCGTCGTCGTATTCGTTCACTGAATCTTCCCACATACTCAAGGTAACTCCATTTGGAGCTTCATCCAAATCTGTAGAAACAACCAGCACTGTGATATTTGGAATACTCAGATTCAGATTGTGTAGGTTATTGTGGCAAGGATTAGAGCACCATTGAGCAGAGAATACGATGACATATGCCTCTCCAGAATAATCTGAATTAGTGATCTGGGCCCCGTCTTCTTTCAGTACAGTGAATTCAGGAACCATTGTATGTTCATCCTCGGTTCCTGTACACCCTGAGAGAGGTGCTGCGAGAATAAGGAAGACAATCAAGGCTCGGCGTATCATGTGCTCTGCTTTACGCTTCTTGACTTAGATATTCGTTCTAATTGGTCAAATCATGCGTTTGATTCATCATGTTAAGACATTACTTGCCCATATGCGAGTTGTAATACATTGGATAGCGATTGTCGGTTTATTGTTGGTTATTCCCACGGTAATGGCCGATGGAACTGACTCAGATCAGGACGGATTCGATGATTCAGAAGATAGTTGCCCGGATGAAAATGGCAATTCAACATTGGATCGTTTGGGATGTTTGGATGCTGATGGTGATGGGTGGTCTGATCCTGACTTAAATTGGACAATATCTCAAGGTGCCGATGCCTTTCCTTCTAGAGCGGATGCATGGTTGGATTTGGATATGGACGGTTTTCCTAACCATCTAGGATTATCCGATTCTGATGATTGCCCATTTACTCATGGACAGTCGAGAGTGATACTCAATGGTTGTTCTGATTTGGATGGTGATTTCGTTCCAGATTTATATGATGATGATGCTGATGGAGACGGCATACGAAATGAGATGGAACGCGCGGCTTCTTCAGGGCTCAATCTATTCGATCCGTTCAATGCCGAATCCACTCCGGATGATGTTGATTTTGATACAATTCCAGATGTTTTAGATGACGATAATGACAATGATGGATGGCCGGATGAGTTGGAAATTGAACGTAATTCTGATCATCTTAATCGTGAAGAAACACCCCTAAACAAATACTTTGGAATTCAAACTGGAATAATTTACCACGGCGGCTTTACATTCGACAATCAATATGATGAGGGTGAGATTGAACTCTCGTTGAGTTGGTTCATCTCTGTTTTGACGGGCGAATTAGTGATCCCTATTGCTTTGATTCCAATTTATGTCTTCATTTTCGTCGTCCGTCAAAGGAAGTACAACACAATTCTAACCCTGATTGAAATTGAGAACGATTTGGAACGTCTTTTTGATATTGAACAAGAGGTCAATGAACTCGTACGTGGTCGTACGCTCAAGGTATACCACGGTCTTGTATTGAGGAATGCTATTGAGGAACGGGAGAACTTGCTCACTAATCGGAATGGGCCAGCAAAGAGTAGGTACGGTGACTTTGAATCAGAGTGACATAATCACATTTTATCTGCATTGATTAGGTCAGCCAAGAATCGTTCTACTGAATCTTTAGTGACTGAAGTTTGGGATGCTACAAAACGAATCACGAGTCGCCCGTCTAATTGTGAATCGATAACCATAGCTTTCCCTTCGTGTTCAAGCCGATTCCTTGCTCTTCTAACGCGTTCATCACCCTCTTCGGGCGTTTCATTTTCTTTCGGCGTGAATCTAATACAGACATTGGTGAATCGATGAGATACGAGTTCAACTTCACTTGTTTTTCGCACGAGGTTTGCCATATGATCTGCAATATCCATGCAATAATCGACTCTTTGTCCAAATCCCTCGCTACCGATATCCAACCATATCAGCCAGAGTTTGAGTGCATCAGCTCGCCTTCCGCATTGAGGGGAGATGCGGCCTAGACTTTGACTACTCGCGGGGTCATCAAACAGATAGTCGCCCTTTTTGGTGTGAGCCATTGCTGATTCAAGGACGTGACCATTACGGAGTAGGAACATGGAGCAAACCATGGATGCTCCAAGCATTTTGTGTGCATCGAAGGTTACTGAATCGGCCCTCTCGATTCCATTTAGCATACTACGATGTTGGTTAGAAAAGAGGACTGACCCTCCCCATGCAGCATCCACATGATGCCATATCCCATATTCTTCTGCAATGTTTGAGATTGCATTGAGGTCTTCGAATGCTCCTCGTACGGTGCTACCGGCAGTTGAGACGATGGCCAATGGTTCCATTCCTTCCCTTTTTACTCGCTGAATCGCTTCAACAAGTTCAGCAGGTTCCATAATTCCTTCATTCGTTGGAACGCGGATGATAGAATCCATGCCAATTCCCATCCTGTTCATCGCTGAATCTACTGAATAGTGTGCCTCGTCTGAAGTCAATACACATAGTCTATGCCCCTGGATTCCGGTTCGATGGGACCCTGGAATCAAGTTTTCACGAGCACAGATGAGCCCGAGTTCATTGCTGTTTGAACCACCTGTGGTGAAGATTCCGTTCGCCTTGATACCTATCCGTTCTGCGACTCCTCGAATCATCTCCCGTTCAATAATAGTCGCGGCAGGCGATACTGCGAAGGAATGCATGGTGGTGTTTCGTACATCTGCTAGAAGGGACCCGATTACAGATGCGGGCTGAGATCCCCCCCAGAAGGCTCGCAGAAATTCAGGCAAATCCGTTCGTACTGCTAATCTCAGGTAGGCGTCGATTGCGCTCTTCACACTTTCAATACCACCTGCAGTTTCACTCGTAAAGGGTCCGAGTGCCTGTCGGATTTCTTTTGGATCCATCCCGTTGTGGAGTTTTACTTGCGCTTCTGTTTCTGACATGAGGATGTGCTGGATGAGCTCATCCCTGTCGCGCGTGTCCATGTGGTATTGACGAGTCAGTTACAGGTTTTGAGCCTGTGTGGCATAACCATGCTCTAATCTAGAGACATTTACCGTTCTTGTTCGATTGATTGAAGGACCGAGGCTCAAGCAGTGAGTCCCATGGCAATCACTGGGCCTGTTCGATTCAGATACCGGGATCAGTCGGAGGACATCGATGTTCTCATCCAAGGAGATGCGGAATGGGTCGAAAAAATTCGAGACGAAATGGGAATTTCAGGCCATGGCCCCGGCTTCCTGTCCCCTGTTTTTGGATCTGCAGGCCCTCGACCATCGACTCGGTCTTCCTCTTCAACTAAGAATTCGGAGGCCGAAGAATCCGTCACCATTCGTCCAGGTCCAGAGCCTGATCCGAGCAAGATTCCTGCTTCAATTCGAGAGATTGGTGCCTTGGACATTCATCAGGAGTTTGAGGAATTGAATTTGACGGATATTTCTCAATTGGATTACGATTCTATTCGGAAGGAATTTGATGCTATGGGTCCATTTGAACCCCTCGAAGATGCCGGCACCGAGCGTGCAATTGAAGAAAAGGCGCTCCAAGTCCTCATGGGTCAATTGGTTCAGGTCTATGGTATGATTACAATTCCTGAAACGATGCTTTACGATCTTCTTGGAGAACAATTTTCCATGGATAAGGGAGAATTTGGCAAATGGTTACGCCGTTTGTGGAGGATGGGTCGCTTAGAACGGATGTTCGGTTCAGATGGTTCTGATTCCTACGTTCCTTTCCCGTATTGGCTCGAGCGAGAATGAACCTTTGGATTTCTCTCCCGTCTGCGCTTTTTGGAAATAGGATTCAGAGCACGACCCCATAACCCTCAATAAGAGTCGGTTTACTCAGACGTTCATGATGTCCCTAGCGAATGCCACGAATGATTTCAACAGGAGGCGGCGTCTCTCTTTCTTCCTTACAAGTTTGATGTTAACCTCTCTTCTCATTGGATTAGCGCCAACTGCTGTCGCGTCCCACGAAAAGACCTATCATACGACGAAGAATCCTACAACAATTGCTGCAGGTGATCTTGATTGTGATGGTGACAATGATCTTGTCACAGGCTCGGAAATGGGCAATTTCCTCACTATTCTTTACAATGAGAATGGTGACTTTTCGGATCGGCAGGATGTTTGGACAAATAACAACAATTCTCGCCGTGCAGGATTCACCGATATTGCAGATTCTAGTGAAGTGTCCATCGGGGATATCGATGGCGACAACAACCCTGACATCATTTACTTCCAAGGGAATATCCGTACCGTAAGTGGTGCTACCGTCATGGGTAACATCACCATTCTTTACGGCGATTGTTCAGGTGGCTGGACAGCATCTAACCCAATTACAGTGTCTCCATACGTAATCGGAATAGAGGTTGCAGATGTGGATGATGATGGAAATGATGACATTGTTGGCTTGTTCATCGACGTCAGTATTGTAAATATGCAACTAGCGATTTTCCGTGGTCCTGACCCTACCCAGATTAACAATCAAGCGACTACTACGATGCCACTTGGCGGGACTTCGGGTGCGTATTACTATGATTTCACATTGGGATCTTTTGGTGAGACCGTTGCAGGAGGCGGATTTGGAGTTGGAGATTGTGAGGATATTGATGCCTGGTTGATGACTTCCCCACCTTACAATGGCCCTCAATCAGGATTCGATCCTGGAAATTGGGACAACGTGACAATCATAGAATACGATTGTACTACGAACCAGTTTTACAATCCAAACACAGCTCCAAACAATGTTCACAAGTTTGCAATGGGTACAGATAATGACGGCAGAATCGATGTCGCAGATACCGACGGTGACACAGTCATTGACATGGTTGCTATGAATGATGGTTGGGATCAAAACGTCACCTATGCTACTGGTGGAGGAAGCACTTGGGCTACTGGTAATCTTGCATACATTGGTGATTTTGTAGGTTCAGATGTAAGCCTTGAAGATATCAATCAAGACGGCCACATGGATTTGGTCGTACCAAGTATGTTGACTGTTACGACCGTCACTTCAACCGCATTGGGTAACAGCACCATTCTTTCCACAGACAATTTGCAGGATCAGAACACCGTTCAGATCATTCTCTCAGATGGTTCGGGAGGTTGGGAGAGCCCTCAATCCTTTGATGTCGGTAGGCGCCCAACAATGGCGATTGTTTCACAGTTAACTGGTGGTTCAAACAGTGCTCTTGATATCGCTGTTGGCCAGCGTGACTATACATTCAGTTTCGTTGATGGTTCTCTATGGATTGATTCCAAGGGGTGGGCTGGTAGTGTAGATTCTATCACAATCGTACAACTCGATAACCAAGATCTCGGTGTGACCGGTCTATCGGTGTCGCCAGCAGCTTACAATCCATGTACTCAGAGTGCACAACTTGGTGCTGGAACCAGAAACGTGAACGTCACGGTACGGAACACTGGTCTTGAAACGGTCAGTGGTTCAGCAGATGTCGAGGTAAAGGTTCGTGACATCCTCTCTGGAACCGACACAATCGTCTATGCCAATGATTTCGATGGCAATGTAGATTCTTCGAATTGCCCTGGATGTAATCTCGATGCGGTTTCTTATTCTGGTGAATGGGGTTCTGGAAGTTCTTGGCACGTTGAGCAGGCATCTAATACTTCAAACAAAGCAGACACGCGCTTTGAGGCTCATGACAACCCTACTGGCTTCATGTGGGCAGGGCTTCGCGCTGCGAACTCCTCCGACGGCGGGGCTCTAGAGACGGGTTATTACAACAACATGGATGAAGCATTCATCATTGAGAACATCGACCTCAGTAACTCCGACACTGCAGCAATGGATATCGACATGCTTTGCGCAGTTGGTTATTCGATGGTTTACTACAGTAGTAGCGGTATTGCTAACCGTGTCCTTTACGACGATTCTTGTACAATCGATGTGTGGTCCGAAGCAGATGGATGGGAGAGTGTCAGTTACTTTGGCGGTCACGATAATGATCGTGTATTGTACATTCAGAACGGCTATGCTCCTGAGCGTGCAGTGAACAACAACTTGTACTATCAAGGCACCATCTACAACTGGCTGAATCTAACAGGTGACAACGCAATTGACCTAACTCAGTGGGCTGGCGAAGTGGTCGATATCCGCTTCCGCTTCCGTACTGGTTTCGATGGTTCCGTAGGAACTAGTGACGAGACCAATCAGACTCAATGGGATGGTTTTGCTTTCGATAATCTATCGATTCGAAAGACAGTTTCTTCATTCGGTGCCAGTCCTCAGCTTTCATCACAGACTCTGACTCTCACTAACTTCGCTCCTGGCGATGAAGAGGTAGTTACCCTCACAGCGAACTTCGTTAACGGCACTACCTACTTGATTGAGACTTCAATCACTTCTACGAGTGGAATTACCAACGGTGATTCTACAAATGACGATGCGAAGTTTAGTACCCTTGTTGAGAATCTGTATGATCCTGCAACGAGTGATATTACATCGCTACAGAAGGGTGCATTGTATGCTGCAGATACCTATCCAATCGATGTGGAGGTTGTCAATCGTGGAAATACTGTGACGGATTTTGAGGTAGTTGCAAATGTCTACACTGCTCAGAGTTCCGAGCTCCTTTCCGAGGACTTTGAAGCTGGTTCAGGCGGCTTCCAGTTTGGTGATGATGGCGATAACTACGGAGTAGTAATTGATGACACAGCAGCTAATGTGCAGAACTCTCTTGTTCCTCAGAATCGCCCCGTCTTCGAAGGTGCAGCTTACTGGTTCGGTGGCCCAGATGATGGATATGGTCAGGACTGGAATGAGACGATGAATCTCGCAACTATCGATCTCACGAATATGCAGGGTGATTTTGCATACCTAAACTTCGATTATTTCGCTGAAATGGAAGTCCTTGAGGACTCCGATGGAAATGTCGTTGGATGGACTGCAGAGACCGGTCTTGAAACATCTTGGCGCTCTGGAAGTACTACTTACAATGGTGTAGTCTACGGTTCTTGGAACGATATCAACGAGAATGGTGTCCTCAACAATCAAACCTGTGAAGACATTGATGATGATGGGTACCTCGATGAGGTTGAGACGTTCGGAGATCGTCCAGACGACGGTAACTATCGTGTATGGTTCGATTCAGAGGGCCTCAAGAAGTCCGTAACCTTGGATCTCACTCACGTTTACCTGTTGAACACGACCAACACGAATTCTAATTTGTGGAGGACTGAATGCCTGTCTTTCAGTGGTTTTGAGGTCGACTTCACGTGGCGATTCCAGTCGGATGCCAATGGTGCAACTGGTGCGAACGGTCTCGCTGGCTTTGGGTTAGATAACATCAGTGTGACAGAGTTCACCTTTGTTCCTGACCAAACATATACCACTACCGTAACAGGTCTTGATTCACAAGAGGATCGTGTCGTTACGGTGGGCAGCCATGCGTTTACTCAGGGAATTTACAGGGTTGATGCAATCAGTGTCTTCGATAATACAACGCAAGGAACTGATTGGTATGGTGCCCAGGAACTTCTACTATCCAACAATCTAACTCGTATTGTATTCGATGTAGCATCTGTCGATGTCCTCCTTCGACCACCCGACATACTATCTTGTGTCGAGGAAATTATTCCATGCAGTTATCCGATTGATGATGCAAAGAACCACGATTTCAGTTTAAGTCTCGATAATGGCGTGCTTGCAGGCGATTATAACATCATGATGTCAGTTGTCGATACCTCGACGAATACACCAGTCACAGGTTCCCCATTCAACTCAGAATCCGGATTGATTAGTCTAACACCACACGAGAGAACAAATGTATCTTGGATTGATGCATTCGATGGTTGGCAGGATGGAACGGTGTACAATATCTCGTTCTATGCAGAACTCGCTGACGGCACACCTTCTGGAAACATGCATTACTTCAACATCCTCTTTGAAGACAACATCGATGTTGCAATTCTCTCCGCCCCTACTGATCAGGACCGGTTGAAGACAGTCCGCGAGGACCTCGAAGCGATGGGTATGACTTACACTCAGTTCAAGCCAGACGACTGGGCTACTTATGTCAACTCAGACTGGATTGACCCGTTGAAGTACAACAAGGTCTTGCTCCCATGGCAGACTGAAAACAACGTTCTGAACGGGAATTACTACAGTCGCCTTGCATTGGGTATTGGTGGTAATCCGTCGCCAACGACGGTCTTGACCAGTTACATGAATGGCGGTGGCACTGTGCAAATGCACCTTGGCCCGTATGCGGATTCTCCGCACAACGCCTACCTCAACAACAAGTTGCCTTTCGGTATTGAAGTTCAGGATCGTGACACAACGACTAACCCTCAGGTCACATACAATGACATGACAATCCTCGATCCATACCATCCTATGATGGCGGACATTGTTCCATCCTCATTTGTTGGTGTGAACAGTGGAAATTATGTCTCAAACGCGGTAATCAACACTGGACAGACTGGTAATGACCAGATGCCATACATTTGTGGTGGACCTATTACGAACCCACGAACTGGGTTTGACACCTCTTTCCACAACCTAATTCAGGGGCCTGAGTCCTCTATGTCACTCTTGGCAACTTGTGGATATGGTTCCGGAGGTCTGATTGTTACCACAATTGATGTTGAAAATGAGGCAGTCACCAACAAGTTCGGTGATACTACTTTCCCGATTCTCAGCAACTTGCTATCTTATCAGATGTCTCCTTACCCATCCGGGTTTGGTATTGCTGGTGGAGATGATTGGGATTTGCTAATCAATGGTGAAGCTCCTGATTGGGATACAGTCAATGGAAATTATCAGCGAATGTACCTGAAATCATCTGCTGAACTTGACTTCTCCTTTGAATCCACAGTATCTGGTCTTGATGCAAATTGGGAGATTCGTTCAGGTGACTCCTTTGATGTCACGAAGTGGGATGGAGGAGTTCTACCTGCTGGCCAGTTTGATCATACTCCTGACGATTCACACACTGCATCTTTCTGTGTTCTTGACACATCTTCGTCAACGAACTGTAAGACTGATGCTTCATGGATTGTTACAATCTTCCTTCATGATGCAGCAGGCCATGTGCGTAAGGCTAGTATCGAACTTGTCACCAATGATATTCAGGCAGACGAGGATCGTCCTATTGCCCATTTCTCAATTGTAGACCGACTCGATACTGCGGGATACATCACTTCTCTTGAGACCTACGAGGTCAATGGGGAACAGTGGATGTTCTTCGAGATTCGTTGCCCTGGTGACGAGACAGATCCGTGTGAGCGACGTGTATACTTTGATGCAAGTCAGAGTGCAGATAACGATTCTACTGATGGAACCACTGGCATCATTGAGTATGAGTGGAGAGTGTATTCTGACCGCTACTATAACCAGTTACCTGGCTCTCCATACCATGAGTACATTCGTGGAACGGACTCCTTCTCCTACGCATTCAGGAATGTGACAGTTAGTCCAAGTGGTATGAATAACGGCACTCCGATTCGAATTGACTTGACAGTTCAGGATCGAGCTAACAAGGATTCTGAGAAGTACCGCATGTTCTTCCAAGTTGTTCCCGATAGTTTCGGTGATGCCGAGGCTCAGGTTTCTATCACGAATCCAACGGCAGGAGACACACAATCCGGTGCCTTTGTGTGGATTAACGGTAGTGTAACTAGTGGCGTTGAAGAGAACGATTTGTCGATTTATGTGGCTCTTTCAGGAAGCGATTTGAATTTGACACCAACCCAACAATTCGCAAGGGCACAAGCGATGAAGTTCAACTCGTCCAGTAACCTAGCGAATGGTGAGGAGTTCAGCCTAACCCTCAGTATCGAGGACCTCTACTTAGAGGGTCAAGGTGTATCCCAGACCGTTTACATCAAGATTCAGGAAGGTAATGATGGAGATCCAATCTATCAGCAAATCCAGATTAATCTGATTCCATTGACGAATGAAGATCCTTGTGTAACAGATCCGAATGCTGAGGGTTGTGAAAGCACAACCGATGGTGAGAATACCGAATCAGGTGGAGATTCAAGTCTCCTGATGATTATCGCTATTGTCTTCGTCGTTCTTTTGGCTATTGTGTTTGGAACAGTCTTACTCGTCCGCGGACGCGGTAGTTCAGATGTTGATTCTGGAATGGGCGAGGTTACCTTTGGTGGCGTCGAGACCATGGATCCAAAGGAGGCATATGTCCAGCAGTTGATTGCTCAGGGTTATCCAGAGGAAACTGCTAGAGCGTATGCTGAACAGTATGCCTCACATTTCCAACAGTAGCGAACCTAGGTTACGTTGCCCCTAGGGGTAATTCCTCAGCCGTGAGGCTGTTGATGCTGACGGAGGACTAATGAACGAGAGTTTGGAGGCCACAATATGGACAAGAGCGACCTGTATACAGTTGCTGACATCTCTCTCGCTGACTCTGGTGCTAGGCGTGTCGATTGGGCTCGAACTAGGATGCCTGTTCTTCGCCTTCTACGCGAGCGTGCCGAAAAGGAACAACCTCTTGCAGGCATGCGCGTCGCAGGTTGTCTTCATGTCACTAAGGAGACAGCAGTTCTAATCGAGACAATCGCTGCAGCCGGCGCTGAAGTTTCGTGGTCCGGATGTAATCCTCTCAGTACTCAGGATGATGTCGCAGCTTGGCTTGCATCTGAAGGGTACAGCATCCATGCTTGGCATGGTCAGTCAGTCGAGGACTTCTATCACTGCATCGATCGCACTCTTGAGTTTGCTCCAACCCTGACTCTTGATGATGGGGCTGATCTCATTTTCCGAGTTCATGATGCACGAAAGGACGTCCTCCCATCGATTATTGGTGGAACTGAGGAGACAACCACGGGAGTCCATCGACTTCGAGCAATGGCAGACCAGGGTGCACTCCTATACCCCGTAATCGCGGTTAATGATGCGAAGACCAAGTGGGATTTCGATAATGTCCATGGAACTGGGCAATCAACTTTAGATGGCATTTTGAGAGCAACGAGTGTGCTATTGGCTGGGAAAACTGTTGTTGTTGCAGGTTATGGTCACTGTGGTCGAGGAGTTGCCCAACGTGCTCGAGGCATGGGTTCGAATGTTGTTGTGACTGAAGTGGACCCACTAGCAGCTCTTCGAGCACATATGGATGGATTCCGTGTTATGCCTATGGATGAAGCCGCAGAGATTGGTGATCTATTCTGCACCGCGACAGGAATGAAGGATATTATTTCCAAATCACAGTTCTCAAAGATGAAGGATGGGGCAATCGTTTGCAACACTGGTCATTATGACTGTGAGATTGTGATTGAGGATCTTGAGGATTTATCCACTTCTGTCCGAACTATTCGTGATGATAACGAGGAATTCACTCTTCCAGATGGTCGCCGAATCTTCCTTCTTGCACGTGGTCGTTTGGTTAATCTCGCTGCTGCAGAAGGTCATCCTTCTGAAGTTATGGACATGTCTTTCGCAAACCAATTCCTATCATTATGTCGTCTCGCAGCAAATGCAGATACGATGGACATTGCAGTCCACGACATCTCAATGGCTCAAGATCTAGAACTTGCACAGACGAAATTGTTGGCTGAAGGAATCCACATCGATTCGCTTAGTATGGATCAGATTGCTTATCGCGATTCTTACAATGAAGGGACTTGAGTCATTCATTCCTCTTCGAAAGTTGTAAGAATCTCAGCCCATTGTGGTAGCGTAAAAGTCCATTTCCGACTCATACGTTCTCCATTTTCGATTATACGATCAAGTCGTTCCATCGATGAAATAGATCGTTTATCTCGAAGCGCACGGTATAGTCGACTCTCTCTATACTCATCGGGTATGCAAAGTAAGCCGCTGGAAAGTTCCGCATTGATTGCACGGGTTAATTCGTGAGCCGGGCGATTCAAACGATGTACATGGCGCCTGACCCATCGACTTCCATAAAGGAAAGATGCAAAGATAATCAAGAATCCAAGAACCATTGTCGAGAATCCACCGGATAGGATTCCATTTGTTTGTAACCATTGGAATCCAATTGCTTCAATCCAAACAAGTGGCATCAGGAAGGTTAGTAGCCAGAATGTTTCAGTCGTGGGCTTCCTAGATGAGAATGCCTTGATTCGAATCCACCCCTCGTCACTTGGATCGTTCGGGCGAAAGAAATCAGTACTATTCGATGCAGCCATTTTGATTTGTTCACTCATGGTTCTAAGGCGCATCATACTCTTTGGATCAGGCTGATCCATGTTCTCCCCGAAAATCAAGTCAATACGGTCTGCAGCATCCGCATATTCACCAAACTCTGCAAGAATCGCGACCTGTTCAACTAGGGGTACCACTGCTTTTGGATCAAAGGTTCTACGTGAATCCCACCACTGTAGAGCCTCCTCAAACATCCCTAACTCATCGACCAACAAACGACCTCCAATGGCCCAAACTTCCTCATTCGACGGATTTTTTGCAATCACAATTCGACACTTTTGCAGACCCGTTGCTGCCTCCTGAAGGCTCATCTTTGTTGGCCGATCTCCCCTTGGTCCTGTGTGTCTGAACAGGTCTCTTATTTCGGACATAAGGGCGTCTTCATGATGCGGATCAATCTCAAGTGCCTTGGTCCGTAATTCAACGAATCTCTCGTGATCAGCAAGGTCTCTCGATTCCATGGCATCTAGCCAGATATCGTCTGCGCTGCGCCTCTCATCTCCCATCTGTATGCCTCCGTTGTCCCGATACAGAGGTTACGATTCATCACTTTATGCGTTGGATCAACTACGGCGCCGGTCTCTGAATGAGCCGCCAGAGCTACCACCCCGTCGTTCTCTTCCACCTCGGTTGCTGGAGAAGCGTTTGCCACCTTGTCGCCCTCCTGGTCGCCGATCGCCTCTAGAGTTGTTTCTTCGTGGTGCACTATCGGATGACTCGCTTCCACCTGAGCCATCTTTGTTGCGTCCACATCGGTTACATTCGGTTCTAAAGGCGAAGTTATTGTTGCCACACTGCTTACAGATCCAATCACCCTCACGCTCCTTGTTTTGACTCCGATTATCGCCCCCTGGTGGACGTCCTTGACCTCTACGATCTCCACCTCTACGATCGCCCCATGATGGGCGTCCTTGGCTTCTACGATCTCCGCCTCTACGATCGCCCCATGATGGGCGTCCTTGGCCTCTACGATCTCCGCCTCTACGATCGCCCCATGATGGACGTCCTTGACCTCTACGATCTCCGCCTCTACGATCGCCTCCACTTGGCTTGGGCTCATCGCAACCAGTGCGATTGCACACGTTTTTACTCGCGAAATTGTGGTTGTTGCACTTTGGACAACTCCAATCGCCAGGTTTCATCCTTGAATTTCGGTCGTTTCCACGACGATCGCCCCATGAACGATTTCGGTCCCGACGTTCGCCACCTCTGCGGTCTCCCCTATCTCGGTTACCACTCCTGTGATTGTTACGGCGGTCAAACCGTCTATCATTCCGGTTATCGCGTGAAAATCGAGAGCGTCCATGGTCACGACGTTCACGACGTTCTCGTGGAGCCAGTTCAAGGGTTGAACCAATAAGAGTCTCAGCTTCGAGATGAGGGTCCAGAATTACGACATTGACCACTGGGTCTTCAATGGGTCCAATCACGCTGTCTACGCGGCCGATTGTAGTCCCAGTACTGTCACGGAGACGTTGACCCAAACGCGGTACATCTCCATCAAAACTCGCCAGTACGGACCCTTCATGGGTCACACGTAGGACCGTGGCTGTGTAGGACATGGCTCAATCGCGCCGTCCGGCGTACATGAGCGCTCCGATAACTGCAACCATGAGGACGGCGATTCCAGGTGCAGGCAAGGAGCCGGAATCTTCCGTATCATCTGTGGTGACAGCTGGTGGTTCGATTACATTCCCTGAGTTGAATAGGAAGGAGTTGTCAACAGTTTCAGTAATCGTTGTGCAGACATTTGATTCATCACATGCCGTGACTGTGACCGTATGTACTCCTTCACTGAAGATGTCGAAGTTGATTTGTTGGCTACTCCAGGTGTTCCCACTCGTTGAGATTTCACCCCCAGCGGCCCCATCAATTTCGATTGTGAATGTTACGGCTTCCCCATCTGGGTCACTGAAAACACCGGTGACCTGCCACATGCTGCCATCGAATTCGGCGCTGGAGACGGTGATAGAGGGGGGTTGACTTGCCTTCGTTAGAATTGTGTCGTAAGTGTAGTGATAATCACTCATCACTGTGCCTGTTGCATGAACACGAAGTTGAACTTCACCTGGGCTGAGAGACCCTGTATCCACAGTGATTGCCCCTCCGGGGATTGTTCCTGTGGATGATGCCACGCCACCTTCTTGGAACAGGGTAACTGTGACTTCCATTACGGGTTCTGCATCTGCCGTCTCAATTGTGAAAACATGTGATGCCTGTATTTCTGTGTTGAACGTCATTGTGAATGGAGTGAATAGGTGGAATACGCGAGGATCACCCGCACGGGAATCACCATTATCGTCGATATCGTAAGGCGTGCATTCAACACTACTTGCTTGTTGGCCATTCGTTGTAACCTGCCAAGCTCCATCGGTGGCTTCAGCAATGGTCCAATCTCCTGATATTCGTGCACAATTCAGGTCTATAGCTGAAAAACCAGCCTCGTCAGTTAGCCAGAGACCCTGATTGACCACGGAGATGAAGTCCACAGTTACGCCTAGAGGGACCGGGATTTTGTCATCATGAGCTGGTGCAGAAGCAGTCCATTGGGGGGGGTCATTTGGTGGCGGTGGCTGGTTGGTGAAGTCGGCGAACATATCCTGTCCAACAGGCCATTCGGTTTTGTCGAAATCAGTGTGAACTTGTACTGTGAGAGAGCCATCTGAGTTCTCAGTCACTGTCTCAGTGATGGTTCCATCGCCAGTGCAACCTCCTACCGGAGGTGTCGATCCTTGGTGCATCTCATGCTGAACTACCCGCCCATCACACTCCTCGAATAAAGCAACACGCAGTGGATCACCCTCGTTGGAATTCTTCTCGGGGAAATTCATAATCAATTCAGCATTCGTCATATTGGTAGTGTTCATGGCGATGGTAAAGTAATCAGAATTAGCCAAATCTGCTGCCCAAGTCATGGTTCCATTAAGCCAGACGATAATCTGACATTCATCGGGCGATGTTGCATCCGTAGTGTCACAGTTACGTGTTGTAGCTGCATCGGAAGGTGCCACGGGAACTTCGTAGCATTCACCTGTTGCAGATAGGCGACTCTGAGGGGGGCAACTTCTGTTGTCAGGGTGATGAGGGGGAAATAGGTTCCAGTATTCTAATTCAAGTGGATTATTTTCGTCGTTTATCCATGAGGCATTCTTCCAGTCGACGCCTTCTCCGCCCCGATGAGGTTCACCAGTGCGAAATCCGAATCGGGGGTTTGTTTCAACGATGCAATCGTCAGTTACATCTAGAATCATATTTTCTTCTTGGTTAGAGAGGTAACCGTTTCCCCCTCCAGGGGCTCCAACTGTACCAATCAGGTCGTCTAAATCAAAACGCACTTGATCGGACAGGCTGTAGTTGATGTATGCAACAGCTGCAACTTGAGCACTAAGATAATCCGCGTTGATATCAACTCTGAATTGAGCATATGAATATTCGAACATGTCCTCAAAGGTCAAACCTTCACATGCGTCTCCGATTAGTTCCTCTCCAGTTTGTCGAGACTCGGTGTTGTTTGGGTTTACTGACTCGTTTAATTGGCCATCAGAGGGAGTCAAAATTCCCAATGTCGTTGCTCCAATCATGAGCAGGATAATTGCGTTCGCGAGTAATTGCCGTGCGTTCACCATGGTGGTCACTGCCCTGCGTTGGACTGTGAGGGTAAAATACCCTGTCCTACTCTTTGCTCCATCATATACGGTTCGATTAGGGTTTCAAGTGACGGAATCGGCGAAGATAGAATCCTGCAGGGAGAAACGTCCAACCTATTGTTGAAAGAGCGAGGAATGCGGGGTGAACCGTGGGCCGTGCCACTTCAGGTAATCGGCTTTGTAGAAGGAGTTGATAGATGCCGTTCGGTGAGAATAAATCGGCGTGCTCTTGGAAACGGACAAACTCAAGATTTGATGTATCTGTAGCGTCCACACCAAGAAGTGTGGCGATGACCACCGTCACTAAGAGCCAAAGTAGGGTGAAGAACAGCCAAGTAGCAACGCCGAAGGTTACGGACGATCCAAGATCATGAGCCATTGAGGACGCAGTCAGTTGCAAACTCGCATACCAGAATAGAAGCAGAGCGGTGCTAGCAATCCATATCCCGGCATCGAGGGGTTCAGGGACAATATCCATCTGTCGGTAGATTAGGCCCAATGAGAGGAACTGTAGGGTGGCGACAGGTATCGCAACGGTGCTCCATACGCCGAATAGGTGAGCCATTGCAAGGTCACGCCTGTCGATGGGTTGAGCTAAATCGATCGCGAGTTCCCCCGTCATTCTTGGTCGACTGATTGCATCGAAGCCTACCAGTACGACTCCAAGTGTTGCGGAGAGAAGTACGAAGAGGCTTGAAAGGAACATGACAGTAGCCGCTCCATCGACGGCAATTTGTCCAGGGAGAGTAGTATTGGGGTCAGCGAATCCCCACACTGATCCTGGAATAAATAGAATCAACAGAGGTCCAAGGATGACCATTCTTTGGGAGCGGATACGAATGCGAAATTCATGCAGGCTTAGCCTGATGACAGTGAATAGAGAACTCATTCTGATTCCTCCTGAAGAGCCAAATCTCTCTTCGACCCTGTAGCAGCGGCAAGAATTTCTTCTAGATTAGGAGGTACGATTTCCATTAGAGTTAGTCTAGCCCCTTCTTTGCTAATTCGATCAACTAGTCCTGCACGAAGATCCGTGGACCAAGATTGATCATGCCGTGTGAGCTTCAAGGTCCAATCAGGTTCTCCTTCTGAATCATCTACCTC